>CAMCUE010000159.1 GCA_945878705.1 Ferrithrix thermotolerans DSM 19514
GGGTTGCCACGGACTCCGTTGTATGTCGCAACCGCCAGTGGAGCGCTAGACGCAGCCACAGATAGCCATGCTGTGGCAAGAACCGCAGGTTGATCAGCCAGACCGATAACAACGGCTTGGGCCCCAAGATTTCGCGCAAAGTCGATTCCCGATTGCAGCGAACTAGCCAACCCAGATTGCCACCTTGGATTATGAACAATCGTAAACGCACTCTTTGTTTCAAAATTTGATGAATCAAACACAGAGTTCAACTCAACTGCGCCAGTGACGACCACGACATGTCTAAATTCGGCTTCAAGCAGATGTTGCAATGACCATGCACAGACCGCACGACCAGAAATCAGCGCAGTTAATTTGTGCTCAGCACCAGCGAAACGAGTGCCACCACCTGCCGCGAGCAGTATTGCAACGGTCGATGGCTGGGCGTTCACTAACACGCCACGGTGTAATTATTTTTTAGAAGCTGATCGACCACTACTTAATAAAGTACCTGGTGTGATCTCAAGCACGATGCACAACCGTGTAATTGTGTCGAGAGTTGGCGAGAAGTGACCGTTTTCGATTCGGTTGATCGTTTTTCGGTCTATGCCAGCAAGTTCTGCGAGTGAGTCTTGGCTTAGTTCAGCGTTTAGTCGCTGTTTACGCAACTGCTCAGCGACAACTTCTTGTTGTAGGGCACTTTTCGCCTTGAGCGTCTTCTGAGAAATAGACATTTCTTGAGCCTTTCAAATCTTCATATTAAGTACTAAATTATAGGTGTTTAATTACAGAAAAATGCCTTCGTTCGTTTCCTTACAGATGAGGCGCGCTACCGAAATTGACCAGCCACAAATTTTTCAAGTCGGTTACTGCCCTCACGATACTCTGATTTCACGTTGATATGTGAAATTGTTTTAGGAGTCTTGAGAGGTTGTTGTTCTTTGAAACAACACCAAAGTTAGAAGAGTGTCGTGTGTCTTACTTGTGGATAGGCCCGGAGCCCTGACTCAATGACGGTATGGCCCGCCCAACACGCTTACCGATAATTTCGGCACAAATTGAAATCGCCGTCTCTTCAGGGGTACGTGAACCGATGTCAAGACCAATCGGCGACATCAAGCGATCAAGATCGGCTGTGGCTGTTACCCCGACTTCGGTCAGTCGTTCAAGACGTTTGGCATGAGTCTTACGACTACCCATGACACCGATATAACCAACATTCGTGGCTAGCGCACCTTGTATTGCCGGCACATCAAACTTCGGGTCGTGGGTCAAAATACAAATTGCATCTCGAGGACCTAGATCTGAGCCTCGAGCAGTTAGAACCGGTGTCGGCCATGTGACGAGTACTTCATCAGCCATCGGAAATCGTCGCTTTGTCGCGAATACTTCGCGAGCATCGCAAACTAAAACGTAGTAACCGAGCACCTTGGCGACCTTTGCTAAAGCGGCAGTGAAATCGACCGCGCCAAAAATAATCATTTGCGGTGGTGGAGAAAAAGATTCAATGAACACTCGAACTGTTGGCGTGTCGTGCAAATCTTCTGGTGTTACTTGGCCAGTTGGTCCATAATTGCGCACACTCGTGCGACCGGCCTCAAGTTCGCCAAGCGCATCGCGCATTGCGACGCGGTCTAATTCAGCATCACCGAGTGTGCCCAATTTTTCTAGTTCGCCAAGTTTTGGCGAGACCAATAATGTCGCACCGATATTTGGGCCGCTTATGACGGTCAATAACACGACAGGTTTATTGGTACGAATTCGCTCTGCAAGTGTTTGGTAAATCATCGTTGTTAATTGATTACCACTCGAGTGGCTGAATAAATAGGTGCACGACACCGCCGCAAGTTAGCCCAACTGCAAATGCTTCATCATCCGAGTAGCCGAATTTGACAAGTTGACCAGGGCTGTTATTTCTCAAAATCTCAAGTGCCTCCGCAACGACAGCACCCTCAACGCAACCGCCCGACACAGAGCCACTGACTTCGCCGTCTTGGTTGACTGCCATCGCCGCACCTGGGTCGCGTGGGCCAGAGCCTTCGATATCTACAACTCGTGCGATCGCAATTCTCTTATTTTGCGATCGCCAATAATCAATGTCATTTAGAATCTCACGCATGCGCCACCATCCTTTGTCGTTCGTTTGAGTTTCGCGAGATCACTTCAGTCAATTGTCGCATTGCCTCAAGTGAATGCCCCTCAACGAAGTCATCAATAAATGGCATCGCCGCAGCCATTCCCCTCGCTAGTGGTGCATAGCCAGGGCTTACTTTTAGCGGATTAACCCAGATCACGCGAAAAGCAACATGGTTTAGTCGTTGCATTTGCTCTGCCAAAATTTCTGGGTCGCCACGATCCCAACCATCTGAGAGCACAACAAATATTGAACCGCGCGCCATACCGCTTATACCCCAACTGTCATTAAAGGTTCGTAAACATTCGCCGAGCCGAGTGCCTCCACTCCAATCCGAAACTTGCGTTGAAGTTTGTGCAAGCGCTTTATCTGGGTCACGGCTCGTAAGTTCTTTCGTAATTCGTGTTAGTCGTGTGCCAAAGGTAAACGCCTCAACTCGTTGTCGACCTACGACGGCGGCGTGCATGAATCGAAGCAATGCCCTTGCATACGGTTCCATCGATCCCGAAATATCTAACAGCACTACAAGTCGACGAAGACGCTCACTCGGTTCTCGCCAGTATCTTTCAATTGGTTCGCCACCGTGTTGTAACGATGCGCGCATTGTGCGACGAATGTCGTGGCGGGTACCTTGATGGTTAGCCTTCACGAGCCGCAAAGATTTTTTTGGTGGTCCGGCTAGACGCAGACGAGACATGAATTGCTCGGCTTCGCGAAGTTCGGCGTCGTTGTATTCTGCAAAATCTTTTTCACGTAAAGTCTCGATACTAGAAAAACGAAGCGTGATTGAGTTCTCTTCATCAATTGGTTCTGCGGTTTCGTCATCGTGACTCTGTTCGTTATCGTCATCGATTAATAAAGTCATTGAGACAATTTCGGCTTCCGTGCTGGATGTCTCAATCGCAATTCGTTGATCCCAAAAAACTGTAAAGGCTCGGTCAAAAATTGGAGTGTCTTCATGTCGGCGAACCAAAGTTGAGTGTGCCGACCAGTAGACATCGTTGCGATTTTCGAGGCCGAGATGACTCAGTGCGCTAACAAAAACAATCACCGAATCAAGTGGAACATCTAAACCGGCACCACGCAGGATGCGCGCGAACGCCACCGCCATTTTGTGGGCCGATGATTCAGTCTTAAGCATTAGTTGCTGTACATGCCCCGCTCAAAGGCTTGCTTGACTAAACCAGCAACACCGTTGCCACGCACACGCTCGTGGTCTTCGCGATATTTCAGAACGGTGCCAAGTGTGGCTTCAACTACTGACTCATCTAATTCGCGAACTCCAAGTTGACCAAGCGCAGTGGCCCAGTCAATTGTTTCTGCAACACCAGGCGGCTTGTATAACTGCATCTTGCGTAAAGCCTCGACTGCAGCACTCACTTGTCTCGCCAGTGTCTCGGCAACTTGTGGCACGCGTCGGCGAACGATCTCGACTTCGCGATCAAAATCTGGATGTTCAACCCAGTGATACAAGCATCGGCGTTTTAGGGCATCGTGCACATCGCGGGTGCGATTTGAAGTCAGTACAACTAATGGTGGATTAGTTGCTTTGTAAGTGCCCAGTTCTGGGATCGTAATTTGAAAATCAGAGAGTACTTCCAACAAATATGCTTCAAACTCGTCATCTGCACGGTCAATTTCGTCGATCAACAAGACAGG
>CAMCUE010000160.1 GCA_945878705.1 Ferrithrix thermotolerans DSM 19514
ATCGCGAACTAAATAAACTTTCGCAGATCCCAAATTTTAAGAAACTGATTGTTGGAGAACTTGATCAAAACTTAAAATTCGACTTGATTTCGATGTCGCATTCGCTTGAGCACCTAACTTCGCCATTTCAAACTATGAAATTGCTGAGCACGATGCTAAACGAAAACGGTCACTTAGTAATCGCCGTACCTGATTGTTCTAAGGACCCGTTTAAGTTGCTAATCGCAGATCACTGTTCACACTTCTCAGTGCCGACACTTTCGCTATTTCTTGAGCGAGCTGGCTTTGAAGTTGTGCGAATTGAGTCTCGTCTTGAAACACGAGAATGTTGGGCTGTATGTAAACCTTTGAAAACATCGGCTAATTCGAGAAATTCTGGCTTGCCAGATACTGCTTGGGTTGGTGACTCGATTCGTTGGCTGACTGAAGTAAGAAAGCATGCGATGCAACTTACCAAGTCGAAATCTTTTGGAATTTTCGGAACATCAATCAACGCTTTGTGGTTGTTTGGTGAATGTGAGTTGGATGTTAAGTTTTTCGTTGACGAAGATCTATCCCGAGTGGGTAAGAAGCTATATGGCCGGCCGGTGATAAACCCGAATGAGGTTTTGCCCGGGGCGACCGTTTATCTGCCTTTCATTCCGTCGCTTGCTGAGAAAATTGCCACACGACTCAACGGCAGTGAAGTGCTGTGGGCAGTTCCACCAAGTGTTGACTAGAGATTATGCCCAGTTCAAAACGAATGAGATCTAAGAATCCATTAAGATTTGCGCTTTCTCAGCAAAATATAAAGCCATTTCGCGATAGAACCTAGATATGAACGATTACCCCCAGTTTGATTCAGACAGCCAGTCAGCTAGCCAATCAACTAGCCAATCAACTAGCGATTTTGAAAATTTATCTAGTTCAACAAAGTTGCCACCGCCATCGCTGTCACAGTTCGCCGGCGATCAAAAGGCATCTAGATATAACTCAAACAAGCCAAAACGAGTTCGGTTGCCTTTTGTGGTTGTGGGGGTCTCGACACTGTTCGGTCTAATCGGCGGAATTTCCGGCACTTTTGTCGCCAACGAAATCAATTTTCAGGGATACGGTTCAAAAAAACCGGTAACTCAGTTGACATCTCCACCAGTTGTTGTTTCGGCAGACGGAAGCGAAAAAGTTGACTCATTGATTGCGAAAGTTGCACTGCGCCTCGCTAATAGTGTTGTCACAATCACTGCAACTGTCAGTGATGTCAATGGCGATGGTCGTGCAGTTGGTACAGGTCTTGTGCTCACATCAAATGGTGAAATTCTGACGAATGCCCATGTCGTTGAAGGCGCAACCGAAGTTGTCGTGCGTTTCGCCGGGGAGACCGAGCCACGAATTGCAAAAATATTAGCAACTGACGTCGGTAATGACCTCGCATTAATAAAAGTAGAAGCAACTGGTTTGGTTGCCGCAACTTTTGCAAAACCTGGCAGCGTAAATATCGGTGATTCGGTAATTGCAATCGGATATGCGTTGGCATTAGATGGCGGGCCGACGGTTACTGCGGGAATTGTCTCGGCAATGAAGCGAACTATTGAAACCGAAACTGGGGCATTGAATTCTCTGATTCAAACTGATGCGGCAATTTCGTCAGGAAACTCTGGTGGGCCTTTAGTTAATCTCCAAGGCGAAGTAGTCGGCATCAACACTGCGGTAGCTCGTGGCGACTCTGAATCGGCTGCCACGAATATTGGGTTTTCAATTTCGGTAGATGAGGTATTGATCGTCATTGAGCAACTTCGTGCTCAAGCAAACGGAATCGAACGCCTTGAAGGTTTCTTGGGTGTGGGTCTGACTGGCCGTGATGATGGCGGACAAGGTGCGATTATCACTGATGTGCGGGTCGGTTCTCCAGCCGAAATCGCCGGAATTGTCGTCAACGACATCGTGCTTTCTGTAGATGGCGAACCGATTGACGGCCAGGCCGGTCTTGTTGCGGCGATTCGCGATGCCGTGCCAGGTCAAAAAGTCAAAATTGAAATTTCGAGGGCTGGCAAGCGCCTGTCTTTCGAGGCCACCTTGGTAGCGCGAAGCAACTAAAAGCCATTCGAAATAATCAAATTTTATTGGGTTTTTTCGTTTGGGGACTGGGTTCTAGGGGGATAGAGTAAACACTTCGTTCGTAGCCATTTTTAATGGTTACAAATGAAGAGATCAATCCTAAAAATTGATGTCTGTGTGCGCCCGTGTTATTAGCGAGTACCTCACAGCGAAAACTATAAAAGTGCTCCGCAGGCTTTGGCCGCGCGGAGCATTTGTGCGAATACAAGAATTATTTTATTAATCATTTCGAGAAAAGGTTTTGGCCTCATGGCACAAAAAGCGATCGTCGGCGAAAAGGTCGGCATGACACAAGTGTGGAGTGACGACCAACGCGTCGTGCCTGTCACCGTGTTAAGAATTGAGCCAGCTCGAATTGTGCAGGTAAAAACTGGCGCAACAGACGGTTACACCGCGTTGCAAGTTACCTACGGACAACGAGATCCAAAAAAACTTACTAAAGCAGAAGCGGGACACTTCGCCCCTAAGAGCGGTGCCCGCAATGTGGCTGCAGGTCGCAGACTGATTGAATTGCGTCTTGATTCGGTAGACGGCTTTGAAGTCGGCCAAGAGATCAAAGTTGACACTCTTGTTGTTGGCGAACGAGTCGATGTAACTGCCGTTAGTCGTGGTAAAGGTTTCGCCGGAACAATGAAGCGTCACAACTTCAGTGGTCAAGGAGCGAGTCACGGTAACCACAAGCACCATCGAACACCTGGTTCAATCGGCTCATGCACATTTCCTGGTCGAGTATTCAAGGGTTTGCGAATGTCTGGCCACATGGGTCACGAGCAAGTTACAACTCTCAATCTTGAAGTTGTACAAGCAGATCTCGAGCGAAATTTATTACTTGTCAAAGGTTCTGTTCCTGGTCCAAATGGTGGTGTTGTGATTATTCGCAACGCTGTTAAAGCTCCATCTAGCCAAGGGGCCAAGGAGTAGCCATGGCAAAGATTGAAATGAAGAGTGCAGCCGGCAAAAAAGCTGCATCAATTGAAGTTGCCGATTCAATGTTCGGTATCACACCAAACATTCCTGTGATGCACCAAGTCGTTGTTGCTCAACTTGCGCATCGACGTTCAGGAACTCAGAGCACGAAGACTCGCTCAGAAGTTCGCGGTGGTGGTAAAAAACCTTTCAAGCAAAAAGGCACGGGTAATGCTCGTCAAGGTTCAATTCGTGCACCGCATTTCAGCGGTGGTGGCGTGGCTCTTGGGCCAAAGCCGCGCAAATATTCTCAGCGCACACCAAAGAAAATGATCCAACTTGCTTTGCGTTCAGCGTTGTCAGATCGCATGAGCGAGAACAAAGTTGTCGTTGTTGAAGATTGGGGCTTTGACGCACCAAGTACGAAAGCAGCATCAGCAGCAATAACTGCACTCGGCATGTCGGGTCGCGTAATGATTGTTCTTGAGCGCAAAGACGAGAGTGCCTGGAAGAGTTTCCGCAATCTCACGAATGTTCACGTTCTCAGCACCCCAGAACTCAATGCATACGACATCTTGTGCAACGACTGGATCGTGTTTACAAAAGCCAGTCTGCCGGCAATGGAGGCTGCAAAGTGAAAGACCCACGCGACATTATTCTTCGGCCTGTAGTTAGCGAGAAAAGTTATTCGCTTATCGACAAAGGCACATACACGTTTGAAGTACATCAGGATGCAACAAAGCCAGAGATTCGC
>CAMCUE010000161.1 GCA_945878705.1 Ferrithrix thermotolerans DSM 19514
ACAGCGCCAGCACCAATAACACAATTATCACCAATTTCAATTCCTTGAATAACTACAGCTCCTGCTCCGATAAACGAACCACGACCGATTTTTACCGAACCAGAAATAATTGCACCGGGTGAAATCACACAATGATCACTAAGTTCTACATCGTGATCAACCGATGCGCGAGTGTTGATAACCACATTTTCTCCAACACGCACTCTATTTTGCAACACTGCTCCTGCCATGATCTGCGCACTCTCACATACTTGGCATTCAGACCCGATTGTTGCTGAAGGATGTTGCACCCCAATAAATTTAAAGCCAAGGTTTAGCCAGCGATTATAAATTTCTTGTCTGGCGGTTGTATTTTTAGTTGCTCCGAGACCATTAATCAGTTCAGTATTTTCTGGACTAACTGTTTTAAGAAAATCGTCATTACCAACAACGGGTACTCCAAAAATATGATTTCCAATTGCAAGTTGAGCGTCAACAATGCCGTCAACTTCACGACCGCTAGCAACGAACGCATCAAGCGCTACGCGACCATGTCCACCACAAGCTATTAAATATTTAGCTTTCGTTGTCATTGCTTAGATCAATTCGTTTTCGGCGATATCACGCTGTGATTTAGTTCCGAGAAGATCCCAATATTTAAATGGCGACTGTCCTGTACCTGGTCGTTTTACGACGATATTTTCGGTGGTGAATGTTTCTCCAGATTTAATTGGCTTACAAGCGACGATACTTCGGCGAGCAACTTGTCGATTCTTGATTTCAGTTGCTGTCGGGAGTTTTTCTGAACTACCTAGTGCTTTTTCGATGTCGCGAATATTTTCAACGAGAATTTTGAACTCTTGAGGTTCAAGCGAGGCCTTGTGGTCAGGTCCTTCCAAATTACGACTGGTTGTTAGATGCTTTTCAATAACAGTTGCACCCATCGCCACGGCCCCAACAGAAATATGAGTGCCAACAGAGTGATCAGACAAACCAACTTGACAGTTAAATTTTTCGCGCAGAGTGCGCATTGCCTGAAGATTCACATCAAGTGGTGAGGTCGGATAGTCAGTCGTGCAATGCAAAAGCGTGACGCATTGGTTTATCGCTTTTTTGCCTGCATCACTTTCTAATGCTTTGCTACAAGCATTAGTCGTTGGCTTGAGAGTTTTCTCAGAACTTAATCCAAAGGCAATAACTCCGAGTGCTAACTCAATCTCGTCGATTGTGCTCATTCCGGTTGAAAGAATAATTTGTTTTGCAGAGCGAGCGACTTCTAATAAAAATGGAGCATTTGTGAGTTCGCCTGATCCGACTTTAATTAGAGAAAGGCCAATATCGTCGACTAGAAATTTCAGACTTTGAATATCAAACGGAGTTGAAAGAAATGCAATATCTCGAGTTCTACAATATTTGAATAGTTCATGTTGCTGAGACTGAGATAACTCAAGTCGTTGCAACATTTCAAGTTGAGACTCTTGACCACCCGTTTGCACAATTTGATAGTCGGCTTTTTTGGCATTCGCTGTCACAATTGAGGTGGCGACAAACGACTGAAACTTTACTGCGTCTGCTTTAGCGGCAACTGCCGCATCCACCAGACTGCGTGCCAAATCCATTGAACCGTTATGGTTCACTCCTGCTTCGGCAATGATGAATGTGTTGGGCGTATTGGTCATCAAATGGTGTCAACGAATATTTTTTGTGTTGTCAGTTTCGTAGTTTTTAGCGTATCGGCTATGACTTGTGCGGTATTGCCGGATCCATATTTGCTTTTCGTTTTAAGACAACGCGACTTAAAAGCAGGTGAGAGCGCTGTCTCAATTGCGGTGCGAATTTCGTTTCGTCTAAACTTGCAGTCAATAATTGAATCAGCACGAAGGCGACCATCTTGACGGGTCCCGATATTGACGGTCGGCACACGCAGAACAGGAGCCTCGATGATTCCACTTGAAGAATTTCCGATTACCACATCGGCAACTCGCATTAAATTGAGATAGTTCTTTTGACCAAGTGAGTCGTGCACAACTCGTCGTAGCGGGTCAGCCGCAACAAATTTTTGGATGGCATTATTTATGTGCGAGTAACCAGGGTCGGCGTTGACCCCAGTAAAAATAATTGTCGACTCAGCAAAATGTTCAACAGCACTCAGCAATTCGTCAACTTCTTCAGGTATGGACATATCACTGCGAGTTGTTGGGTGCACAGTAACTAGTAATAGCGGTGACCCGAGTGCAATGCCAACAGTAGACGCCAATTCGTCGCGCGTAATTTGTGCAAGATTTAGCAATATATCAATTCCAAGTGCACCGACATTGAAAACCGTTTGTGGCGATTCGCCGAGTTGGATCAACCTGCGTTGATATTCTTCTGCCGCACAAAAATGTAGATTCGACATTTTGGTGATTGCATGTCGGATGCTGTCATCAAATGCACCGGTCGTCACTTCACCACCATGAATATGCGCAATCGGAATTCCTAAAATTAGTGCCGCTTGGACTGCACCAAGAATTTCGTATCTGTCACCTAATACAACAACTAAATCAGGTTTGAGATTTGTAAATGCATCGGCGATTTGAGATGTCGCCCGACCGAGTGCGTGCGCGACGCTTACAACCGAGTCGTCTTTAAGTTTTAGGTCGACTAATGCGTCAGCAACAAATCCGTCTTGCTCAATGAACTTAATTGTTGATCCATGCTGCGCAGATAAATGTGATCCAGTGACAACTAACTGAAGGTCGATTTTTGAGTCTTGCTTTAGCAACGACATCAATGGTGAGAGCAAACCGTATTCTGCGCGAGTTCCGGTAACTACGCAGATTTTACGATTGAGACTCATGACCCCAAGTTTGCACTGCTTGGCACATTGATCAGAGAATTCTCAAGCATTTGAGCAACAGGTAATTCGGCTCTTGGCGAATTTTGATACATCGGTAGTTTGTGGAGCAAGTTCCATGCAGGGCGACATAAGTAACCTTGCACTCTTGCTGCTGCAAGCAATTCGTTTCGTGTCTGTAAATCAGGTTGCACAAGTCGAAAAGTATTCAGCCAATAGTTAGAAGTTGTTCCAGTCGGCTCACTAACAAACTTAAGAAACTGAGCATCAACTAGCGCGGTTTGATATTTCTTTGCGAGGTTCCGCTTATTTTTCAAAAATTCACCTAGTCGATCAAGTTGAGCGCAACCCAGTGCAGCATTTAAATTTGGCATCCGATAGTTCCAGGCGGTTGCGTCATGGATAAATTCCCATTCGTGTGCAATCTTGGCTGTCGTTGCAAGATGGCGAATTTTTGTTGCAAGCAATTCATCATCAGTCAAAATTGCTCCACCACCACCAGTCGTAATGGTTTTATTGCCATTGAAACTTAGAACTCCGCATCGACCAAAGGTGCCTGTGTGTTTTTTTCCGAAATAACTTCCGAGCGACTCTGCGGCATCCTCAACTATCGGCAGACCGAACTCTTTAGCAACCAACTCAAGCTCATCGATTTGCATCGGATGCCCAAACGCGTGCATTGGCACAATTGCGCCGATTCGGTTGCCAGTTTTTGTATTTACTAGATCGTCCCCTCGTTTAGTTGTCGTTGAGGCGAGGTGTTCTCTTAAAGAAATTGGATCCATGCCCAAAGTTTCTGAACTGCTATCTACAAAATGTGGAATCGCACCACAATGTGCCACTGAGTTGGCGGTCGCAACAAAACTCAGAGTCGGAACAATAACTTCATTGCCTGGTTTTACTCCGACTGCATATAAAGCAAGGTGAAGGGCAGTAGT
>CAMCUE010000162.1 GCA_945878705.1 Ferrithrix thermotolerans DSM 19514
CCAGGGATCAACCCTTCAAGTCCTTTACCCAGCCCTGTTGGACGTGCCACCACTAATCTCCTTCGCTATTTCTCGATAAGCTTTTGACGCAGTCGAGGTCGGATCAAAAACAGTTATCGGCTTGCCGTGTGATGGCGCTTCAGCAACACGGACTGACCTTGGTACAACTGCCTTGCATACTTTATCGCCGAAATGCTCACGAACTTCTCGAACGACATCGTCAGACAGTGTCGTGTGGGTGTACATCACGCAAGCAATGTGAGTTACTTCAAGAGTTGGATTAAGAACTTGGCTGACGCGATCGACGCTTCTCAATAATTGACCCAAACCTTCTAAAGCGAAGTATTCGCACTGAATTGGTACAAATACCTCGGTTGCAGCAGTTAGCCCATTAACTGTAAGTAATCCCAAGGATGGCGGGCAATCCAGCAAAATATAGTCGTATTGGTCGATTATTGATTCAATAGCCTTTTTTAAGCGTTGTTCGCGGCCCATCTCGGAAACAAGTTCGATGTCTGCTCCCGCCAAATCTAAATTTGAAGGTGCAATAAATAAATTTTTGATCGCCGTTGGCTCGACGCAGTTCTCTAACTTCTCATCTCGCAATAGGACATCATAAATTGTTGCATCAAGGTCTCGTGAATTGACTCCGAGTCCAGTTGATGCGTTCCCTTGAGGGTCAAGATCGATGATCAAAACTCGATAGCCAAGTTCTGCCAATGAGGCACCAATGGTAATTGTTGTAGTGGTCTTGCCTACCCCACCTTTTTGATTCGCAAAAGCAATGACTCGCGGCAATGGGCGGCGCTCATTAGTTTCTCCAGACTGACCAGAATTGCTCGCTTGATTAGCCGGCTTATTAGACATGTTTCAAGCATAATTCACCGAATCTCTCAACTGACGGATAGTCAAAATATCTTGATTTAGATGTTTCACGTGAAACAAACAGGCTTAGCTTGCAGTAAATTCCCCGGTTTCAGGGCCCAAATGTTTCACGTGAAACATCGCCACTGACCCGAATCGCTCTGGGCCTTCAAGTCCTAGTGCTAATACTTGCTGGGAGTTCCAACGGGAGGAACTATCCGGCGGCGGCTCACTGACAATGATTACTCCACCAGGTTTAACCAAGTCGCGCGACAGATTAAGAGTTTGAATTGGGGGTCCCAGCCCTCTGCTCATTGCGACATCAAAGTGTTTCGCCCAAGCGGAGTCTTTTGTCATCTCGTTAATTTCAGCACATCGCACCGTTACGCGATCTGCAATATCAAGAGCATGGATTGCTCTAACTAGAGTATCGGTTCGTCCAACACGGCGGTCAACTAATACAAGATGTAATTGTGGGCAAGACAAAGCGACTATTAAACCTGGAACGCCGGCGCCACTTCCTAGATCGACGGCGATGCGTGCAGATTCAGGAATCGCGTCAGCAAACCATTTAGAATGAGCGATGATTTCGCTAACCGGAACATTAGTTAAAGCGCCAGTTCTTTGCGCTTCTCGCAAAATTCTTTCAAGAACACGAACCTTTGAATCATCGAACGAACCAGAGTTTGGCATCGTAGGCAAAGTCATACCCTGAAACTACCGAATCTTTGATGACTTAACTATCTGGCTGGCTAGCTAGATATATAGTTAGTTATCTAGCTAGCTAAAAGTTTTTAAACCTCAGCGGTTGATTATTTATGCCTCAGACAATTCGTCTGAGTCATCGTTTTCTATTGAGTCATCCAGTGAACTTTCAAGGGTTGAGGCAAGTGCCACAACAACTCGACGAAACGGATCGGTTCCTTCTGAGCGAGTTGAAATGCCTTCGGCTTCAACAAGTGCATCGTGAACGATTTTACGATCGGCTGAATTCATTGGTTCTAGTGCTCTGGCTTGACCTGATGTCTTTACATCGGCGGCGACTTTAAGCGCAAATCGACTGAGTGCTTCGCGTCGTTTCTCGCGATATCCAGCCACATCAACCCTGAGTCGTGTTTCGTGATCGCCAAGCCTTCGTTGGCTGACTACTCGAGTTAAGTCTTGCAGTGCTAGCAGAGTTGCACCCTTTGTGCCGACCAAGAAATTAAGGTCGTCACCCAGTACATCAATATCAATATTTTCGCCTTCAACTTTTGTTGATACCGAACCTTGCAAGCCCGCAGCGTTAACTAGTCCTTGTAAGAAAGTAGTTGCAGCCTCACCCACAGTGGTTGGATCAACTGGCGGGAGATCTGCCCGAGGAGTGCGTTCGCGAGGTGCTTCATTTCGACTTGGTCGCTCGGTTCGTGGCTTTCGCGGACCACGGTCAGGCCTTGAACTGCGCTCAGGACGGTCGGTTCGCTCAGTGCTTTGCTGACGAGGACGAGGAGTTCGTTCAGTGGTTGGCTTACCGCGACGATCGCGACGATCGGCTTTAGCGCGAACTGAGTTTGGTTTGATTCGGGCGCGAACTCGAGCCTCGCCGCGAGTTCGACCAAAAAGACCTGCTTTTGGTTCCTCGACTACTTCAAACTCTGCGTCGACATCGTCGACTCCTAAACGATCAAGTGCCAATGCTTTTGCGTCTTCAATTGTTTCTGCTGTTATTTCTACCCATTCCATGATTCAATTTCCTTTCGGTTGTTTTCTAGATCTTGTGAATTATTCGTTTGGTTTGTTTTTTCGTTGGATAAAACTGCTGCGGTTTTTGCCAGGCGGTTGTGGTCGACGGCGAGTTGGTGCAATCGAACTATTTTTTGGTGGCGTGACTCGCTTGCTAATAAATTTTTGGGGTTGATTGTTGTTCGTATCTTTTTTTGACTTATTTTTTTTGTCATCACCAGATGAAGCAGTTTTCATTTCTCTGGCAGTTGCACTTGCCGCTTGGGCTTGTTTGCCGAGGCTGTCGTCTTTTTTATAAAAACGTTGAGTGATGTATTGCTGCTGGACGATTCGGATAATTGCTTGCATCATGTAATAGACAATCAACGCGGTTGGCAGCCAAATCTGAAAAACTGCAAACGCAACAGGCATATATTGCATCAACTTTGCCTGACTTGCCGACATCGAAGGGCTGACCGTACGAGAGGCAATCATCCGTTGCTGAACTAGATATAAACCGGCCAAAAGCACCACTAAAAAGGCATAAACGAGTCCAGAGGCAAAATTTTCCTGAATTGCACGGATCGGTGTTTTCGACAAATCAATGCCAAACGAGAGCATTTCGGTTTTACCGACAAGTGACTTATAGATCGCCGAAGATTTGTCCAAATATTTTGGTGAGAACGACCCATCTTTTGATGACCGGTTATTCAGTCCTTGAATTGCCCGAAACATAATAATGAACACAGGCATCTGTGCGAGCAACGGTAAGCACGAGGCCAACGGATTAACTTTGTGCTCTTGATACAGCTTCATCATCGCTTCATTTAGTTTTTGTCGCTCGCCTTTGAATTGCTGTTGCAACCGTTTCATTTCTGGTTGCAGTCGTTGCATCTCGAGCATGCCTTTTGTGCTCTTAAGAGTCAGGGGAGTGATAAGAAGCATCACCGCAACCGCAACCATTGCAATCGCAAATGCGTAGTTCGGTATCCAACTATAAAAAATTGCAATTAACCAAGAAGCCGCGCCGAAAAAATTGTCAAACATTATGATGATTCACTTTCGTTGTATGAATTAAGCCGTGATTGGTACAGATTTCTGGAACCGGGTCATATCCGCTTGGTCCAAATGGACGACAGCGAACTAGGCGACGGATAGTGAGTCAACCACCACGCAGG
>CAMCUE010000163.1 GCA_945878705.1 Ferrithrix thermotolerans DSM 19514
AGTGCGATCAACTGCATCATCACATCGGTATTGATGCGGGCAACACCTGATCAGGTCAAGATGATTCTTATCGACCCTAAACAAGTTGAGATGGGGCAGTATGCACGCTTGCCGCAGTTGTTGACCGCTCCGGTTACGAACCCGAAAAAAGCCGCAAACGCACTTGGCTGGGCCGTAAAAGAAATGGAGCGTAGATACGACGTTCTAGTTGAAGCCGGTTTCCGTGATATTGCTGGTTATAACGCTGCATACGATCGTGGCGAGATGACAGTTGAATCGGGTCAACCCGCGGATAAAAAGTTTGAACGGATTCCATACGTTTTGATTGTTGTTGATGAGTTAAATGATTTGATGATGGTGGCTGCACGTGACGTAGAGGATTGCATCACGCGAATCGCGCAAAAAGCACGCGCAGTTGGAATCCACTTAATAGTTGCAACACAGCGACCGAGCGTGAACGTAATAACGGGTGTAATAAAAGCCAATATTCCTGCGCGGATGGCCTTTGCCGTTTCGAGCCTCACTGATAGCCGAGTGATTTTAGATCAGCCTGGTGCCGAAAAATTGATTGGTATGGGTGACATGTTGATGTTGCCAGGTAACACTTCGGTTTCGCAACGATTGCAATCAGCATGGGTCAGTGAAAACGAAGTAAAAAAAGTTGTGGGTCACTGGCGTCGACAAGCCCCAGAAGTCACCTATGTCTCTGGTGTCGAAGGCGAAGCCAATGCCTCGGGTAGTGCCTCTGTATTTGGTGGAAGCAGTGGCGACGAAGGCGATGATGAATTAATGCGCCAAGCAATGGATCTGGTTGTTCGCACGCAACAAGGCAGTACTTCGATGTTGCAGCGCAAGCTTAAAGTTGGTTTTGCGCGTGCTGGTCGCCTAATGGACATGCTTGAACAACGTGGCGTAGTTGCCGCAAGCGAGGGCTCAAGACCCCGCGAAGTATTGATGAGCGTCGAAGAACTAGAACTGATTCAAAAGGCGAGTTAGCACGGTTATTTAAGTTAGACGGATATCTCAGTTAGACGGATATTTCATTTAGATAGTATTACAATCCGTGACAAAGCGC
Organism: Ferrithrix thermotolerans DSM 19514; assembly: GCA_945878705.1. Lineage (GTDB taxonomy): Bacteria > Actinomycetota > Acidimicrobiia > Acidimicrobiales > Ilumatobacteraceae > BACL27. The sequence goes on from CAMCUE010000163.1 coordinate 1,076, forward strand.
TTTTACCTTGAGTCGCTTGGTTGTCCAAAGAATGATGTTGACTCAGACAAAATAATCGGCACATTGATGCTTGATGGCCTTGAGCGAACCGATGATGCGAGTCTGGCTGATCTTGTTGTCGTGAACACTTGTGCGTTTATCGAAGACGCCAGAAAAGAATCGATTGACACAGTGCTGGCGCTTTCGAAGCAACGCAAAGATGGCGCACGAGTAGTTGTAACCGGTTGCATGGCCGAGCGATATGGTTCGGAACTTGCTGAGTCTCTGCCTGAGGCCGACCATATTGCTGGTTTTGGTGTGCCGATAACACTTACTAAAAAGTCGTTGGCGGTGTCTGGCGAGCAGATACCTGCATTTGATTTGTTGAACTTGCCGCGACCAAAGTCGAGTTCGCCATGGGCATATATAAAGATCGCCGAAGGTTGCGATCGAAACTGTGGATTTTGTGCGATTCCAAGTTTTCGTGGACCGCAACGAAGTCGTGATGTTGAATCGATCCTCGCTGAAGTAGACCAACTTGGTGCCAAAGAAATTGTTTTGGTTGCCCAAGACCTCGCAAGTTATGGAAAAGATCGACCTGAAGAACTTGGCGCAGGTTCAATTGTTGAATTAGTCAATCGTGTTGCCAGCAAAGTGCAGCGCACTCGGTTGCTATATCTATATCCAAGTGACTTGAGCGATGCCTTGATTGACGCAATCTGTGCAACTGGCGTGCCGTATTTTGATCTTTCGTTACAGCATGTCTCTAAAGCGCATTTACGTCGAATGCGCCGATGGGGTGACGGTGCGCGCTTTTTGAATCGCATCGAAGATATTCGCAAGCGCGAGCCGCAAGCAGCGATGCGTAGTAATTTTATTGTTGGGTACCCGGGCGAAACCGAAGAAGATCACGACGAGTTGCTGGCATTCATCGAAGATGCGCAACTTGATTGGTGCGGATTCTTTGGGTTTAGTCCAGAAGAGGGCACTTATGCCTTGAGCTTGCCCGATCATGTGGAGAAATCACTAATGAACGAGCGCCTGAGCGAACTTCGCGAGATGCAAGATGCGATCACAGCGCGTCGGCGTGACGACTTGATCGGCGAGACAGTTAGTGTGCTTGTAGATTCGCCTGGGATAGGCAGAAGTCACCGAGAAGCGCCAGAAATTGACGGAGTAATTCATCTCAGCGAGACTTTAGAAGTGGGAAGTTTTGTATCAGTTGAAATCGCCAACGCTTTTGGTCCAGACCTCGTGGCAGTTGGTGCTTCGGCGGATGCGGTCAGCAGGTAACTAATGCCAGTAGATCCAAACGCACTAGCAACTTGGGCTAATGCAGTTACTGTTTCGCGTATTTTGGTTTCGCCGTTGTTGTTCACCGTTGTTTCGCTGGACAACACTGGGTCATGGCTTGCGGCCTGGCTTTGGTTTGCGCTGTGCGTCAGTGATGTTCTAGACGGATATTTAGCACGCCGACATGGTGCAACTAAGAGTGGTGCGTTTCTTGACCCACTCGCCGACAAAGTGCTCGTACTTGGCGCGATGTTCACGCTGGTTAATCGCGGAATGTTTTCGATTTGGCCAGTCGTGATTATTGCGATTCGCGAAGTAATCGTCAGCGTCTATCGCGTCGTCGTTGGTGCAAAAGGCGTATCGGTCCCAGCAAGCAAAATCGCCAAAGTCAAAACTCTGAGTCAGCAAGTTTCGGTCGGTTTTGCTCTTGCACCATTTAGCGCGCGCGATATGACATATGCATGGAAGATCACATTGTGGCTAGCGGTCTCGCTGACAATAATTAGTGGTGCGCAGTATGCAGTGCGCGCGTTTAAACCTGGCATGATATTGCGACGGACTGCTAAATAATGCGTTGCAGTGTTGTTGCTATTGGCACCGAACTTTTACTAGGGCAAATTGTTGACACGAATTCGTCGTGGCTAGGAGAGCAACTTGCGGCTGCTGGCATTGATTCACTATTTCAAGTAAAAGTCGGCGACAATCTTGGTCGAATCGTCGCTACTTTGAAATCGACTCTTGAACAAACAGACGCAGTAATTATTTGTGGTGGTCTTGGGCCAACCCACGATGACATCACTCGCGAAGCTATCGCCGAGATAATGGGTGTCGAGTTAGAAATGAATGACGAAGTTGCGTTAGTAATCGAGCAAATGTTCACAGCGCGCAATCGCCGAATGCCCGAGAATAATTTGCGCCAAGCAATGGTGCCACGCGGAGCAAAAATAATTGAACAGCGTCGAGGAACTGCGCCAGGTTTAATTTGTCCAGTGGGTGAAAAAGTGATGTACGCAGTACCGGGTGTGCCGTTTGAACTTTATGAAATGTTTGAGCGAGCAATTTTGCCGGATTTGTTAGCTCGAAGCGGCGAAGCATCAGTAATTAAGAGCCGTGTTTTGCGGACTTGGGGGGATAGTGAGAGTGGGCTAAATGAGCGCCTCGTCGGAGTTATCAGCGAACTTGAAAAAGTCGGAAACCCAACACTTGCTTTTTTGGCGAGTGGCTGGGAAGGAATCAAAGTTCGACTGACAGCAAAAGCGAATACGCAACAAGAAGCTATTGAGTTGATTGATGTGTGGGATGCAAAAGTTAGAAGTGAAGTTGGCGAGATCGTGTTCGGCGTTGACGAGCAAACAATGGAGTCGGTCGTGCTTGATTTAATGCG
>CAMCUE010000164.1 GCA_945878705.1 Ferrithrix thermotolerans DSM 19514
GATCAACTTCACTATTCATAGGCTGCATTTTTGGCCGCTGTTCAAACCGAGCGACAACCGGAACGATGTGTGAGTTACTAACAACGGTGGCCATGCCATTAAGTTCGCCAATTATTTCGGCTTCATTTGGTGAAATTCCAATTTCTTCAAGCGTCTCGCGAAGTGCTGCATCAATCACTGTTTCGCCGTCGTCAAGTCGCCCACCGGGAAACGATACTTCTCCACGATGATTTGTGAGTTGATGAGACCGACGGGTCAAAATCACTTCAACTCCTCGCGTGCTTTGAAACAATCCAATTAAGACTGCCGATGCACGAGCCGATGCTTGCGGGACTTGAGATTGCTGATCAGGACGAAATTCGATAAGTGCACGGGATACAAGATCTAGTGAATCAAGCGAACTCGTGTCTAAATCTTTGAACGGATTTTCATCTATCAACCGCGCACTATCTGGTCGCGGGATATTCTGTGCGCCACCCGAACGCATTGCGCTACTGAGAAACTGGTGACCAACCGCGGGCTACAAGATCACGCAGAACGACATCTAGACCGGCAGTTTTTAGTATGGCGATTGTCTTGCCAGGCTGTTCTTCGCCGCGTTCCCAGGTCTCCCAGGCTGCGATAATTTTCTTAAGATCTGGTGCTGGTGGATCAAAACTCATAGCCTCATCCTACGGCGAGCTAACTACGGCGAAAGACTTTCTTCGTGTAGTTAGTCGTCAACGCAATCAACACAAGCGCGATCGCCACACCGATAAGTGTCATCCGTGTCGACTGATCAATTTTCAGCAGGGACGCACCAGCAACCAGCACGACAACATACAACCAGTCAATGATGCGATGTACCTGGCGTGAAATTATTTTGTATGCACTCAGTGGACCATCGACGACTGTGACATTGATCAATAAAACGATGCCATACGCCGCCGTAATTAGCGGATAATCCGACTGCGCGCTGGTCAATATCAGCGCAGCGGCAATCAGGTATTCAACGATCTGATGTAACCAAAAACCTCTCCCTGTTGGCCTGGTCTCTTTGCTCATTGCGGCAGCAAGTACTGATGCTCTCGCAAAAACTTCGCCCCCATCCTCGCCGGTCTCCTTTGGTGAACTGGGAAACTATTTACAATGCTCCGAAATTTGGCCTGTAATTCTCTGTCTTCGTCAGTTTCTATCCACTTTCCAGCAAGACGCAAAATCATCTCTGAAGTCGCATCCCTGATCTCTTCAGGCGTATTTTTAAATATTTTAATCTTTTTTAATAGCTCAATGTCTCTAGCCCACTCATTGTTGCCGATTTCAGAAAATGTAAGGTATCGGGCCTCACTGGGGATCCACCCTCGTTGGGGGATAAATAGGTCCCGATTGTCGTAGGTCGTCCTGATCTCATAAGCATCAGTTAATAATGTCGGTCGATTAAATGCTGCACCAAACCACCATGACCCAGCGCCGCCGCCGGCTAATGAAAATATACATTTTGAGTACAACCACAGGTCACCAAATTCACTTCGAAAATCAAATGCGTAGTCAATTGCAAGTGGTCCTAAGTCGGCAGGGAGGCACTCTTCCTCTAGAACTCCCATTCTTAGAACCGCAATTCCTGAACTAGTTAATTCATTAATAACTGAAATATAACTATTGAAGTCAGGAATCGAGGTAAACGAATCATCAGTTAACTCACTATGGTATTTAGTCGCTGGGACATCGACCGCTAATTTATACTTTTTAGATGGCATTGCAAAACATACAAAAGGTGGAGTTTCACCTCCAAAGAGTTTTTCTTCTAACTCAAGACCACGTTTAATTTCTTTGTTTGTAAAATTTAAACTTGGTGATGCATCATTCCAGTTCTTAAACATTGATTCAAATCTTTCAATTGGATTTTTTTTCGTTATCCGACCGATCGGAATCACATATCCCAGGCATGCGCCAAGCAAAAGTTGATTTTTTCCAAGAAGAATCAATTTACGCCGATACATTTTTGCAAGTTGCATGTTCGGAAACGGAAGTTTGTAAATAGCAATTACTAATACCTTGCCTTTTCGCTTATAGGCCTGCAGATTTCGAAGCCCCCACTCCAAATCCTCAATAATCAGCGAAATCTTGGCTCGCCGCGCCCGCAAATGCCAGATTTCAATCGGGCGAATGAGGCTGATTGGAGCAAGCACGAGCGTCAGCAACGCCCCGCCAAAAGCCTTCAGACAAAGCGAACTGAATCGAAGTGCAACGCGAAACTTTGAGTTTCGCACGCCATGAACATCATAAATTACTTCTTGATAGACCTTCTTTTTAAGCACGCGACGATTCATAATCTAAGACGCCTACTTTAATGCATTAACGCAGTGCTGACTAGATCTAAATAAATCTAAATAGATCTGATGTAACCAAAAACCTCTCCCTTGAGAAGCGATGGCTTACATCATCCCCATTCCGCCACCTGGCATTCCACCGCCGCCGCCTGCTGCTGCGCCTGGTTTTTCAGGCTTGTCAGCAACGAGACATTCGATAGTGATTACAAGTGCGGCAATCGATGCTGCGTTTTGCAACGCCGCACGAGTGACTTTCGCTGGGTCAATAATGCCGGCCTTCACAAGGTCAACATATTCACCAGTAGCCGCATTGAGACCAATGTTGCCCTTAGCGGCTTCAACTTGTTGAACTGCGACTGCGCCTTCGATTCCGGCATTGTCAGCAATTGCCCGAGCAGGTGCTGTTAGCGAATCGTAAACACTTCTTGCACCAGTTGCCTCGTCACCTTCAAGCGACTTGATCACCTTAAGCACACTCTCACGACTTCGCACGAGTGCGGTTCCGCCACCAGCGACGACGCCCTCTTCAATTGCGGCACGAGTTGCCGAAACAGCATCTTCAATGCGGTGCTTTTTCTCTTTGAGTTCAACTTCAGTTGCAGCGCCAACTTTGATTACAGCAACGCCACCAGCAAGTTTTGCAAGTCGCTCTTGAAGCTTCTCGCGATCCCAGTCAGAATCGGTGTTGTCGATTTCAGTTTTGATCTGGCTAATGCGACCCTTGACCTCGTTTTTGTCGCCAGCACCGTCAACGATTGTTGTCGTCTCTTTGGTGATGATGATGCGCTTGGCACGGCCGAGCAAATCAAGAGTTACGTTTTCAAGTTTCAAACCAACTTCTTCGCTGATTACTTGTCCACCAGTGAGAACTGCCATGTCTTGCAACATTGCCTTGCGACGATCGCCAAAGCCAGGAGCCTTGACCGCTGTCGAATTGAATGTGCCACGAATCTTGTTGACAACCAAAGTTGCGAGCGCTTCGCCCTCAACATCTTCGGCAATGATCACAAGTTGCTTGCCAGTCTTCATCACGCTCTCAAGAACTGGGAGCATCGATTGCACTGTGGCGATCTTTGATGAGTAGAACAAGATGTATGCATCTTCAAGAACTGCTTCTTGGCGATCTTGATCTGTCACGAAATATGGCGACAAGTAACCCTTGTCAAACTGCATACCTTCTGTGAAATCAAGTTCAATACCAAAAGTATTTGACTCTTCAACAGTTACAACACCATCTTTGCCAACTTTGTCGATTGCATCAGCAATAACTTTGCCAATCGAAGCATCACCAGCAGAAATAGTTGCGACGCTTGCGATATCGCTCTTGTCATCAACTTCTTTTGATTGACTCTTAAGCGACTCAACAACCGCGGCAACTGCCTTTTCGATTCCACGCTTGAGTGCCATCGGG
>CAMCUE010000165.1 GCA_945878705.1 Ferrithrix thermotolerans DSM 19514
CCGATTTCTCGGTGACGAGAAAAACAATGTACGAGCGTTAGTAATCTGCGAAGTCAAATCTGAGTTGGGTTCATTCGTTAAAGTTGATGGTACAGAGCGCGAGTTGCCTGCCGATCTGGTTTTACTGGCCCTCGGTTTTGTTGGTCCAGAAAAATCCTCGTGGATTGATCAACTTGGATTGCAAACCGACTCGCGAGGAAATATTTCTCGCAACGACGAATACATGTCCAACTTAAAAGGAATCTTCGTTGCTGGCGATATGGGTCGTGGGCAGAGTCTGATTGTTTGGGCAATTGCTGAAGGGCGAGCAACCGCATCTGCAGTTGATCACTATTTAATGGGAGCCACTGATCTGCCTGTGCCAATAGTCGCTTCGGCGAAGCCGTTAATTTAAAGCAATTTTTAATTGTCTAGATTCACTGTTCACCCGCAACTTGCTTCAAATCGTTTACGATAGGCGTAATGGTGAAACGAGATTTTAGATCAGTATTTGCGACAGTTGCGACGGCCGTCTTTCTCCTCGTTTCATGTGGAGTTGATGTAACCGGCACTGCAACAACTGTTGTTCCCATTGGGCCGACAGATTTCGCGACGATTCCGCCAGTGGTGTCAACATTGCCGAATACCACCACATCTTTGCCGCCGGGCGCGGTCGGAGTCGAGCAGGAATACATTGTGCAGGCTGGAGACTCCCCAAATTTGGTCGCCAATTTATTTGGGATCACGCTTACAGAATTGCTGTCTTGGAACGGATTAGTTGCGGCATCGCAGTTTCCATATGCTGGGCGCAAACTCCGCATTCCACCGTCAGCGCAAGTCGTTTCAACAAATGTGCAACAAACTGTTTCGGCAAATGTTGTTGGCAAACCAGGCTGCGGCACTCGACCGGCAGGAACCTATGAGATCGCGCAGGGTGACTATCTACTGGGTATCACAAAGAAATTCTGTGTATCAATGGGAGCGTTGATCTCGGCTAACAGATGGTCGAGCATCGATGTGCTTCTTTATCCTGGAATGAAAATCAATATTCCAGCAGCCGGTTCTTAAGCAACTAACTAACGAAAATAGCGAACTTAGCGATTCGTGTTTCGTCGGCGCTTGGCGTGACGGGCAATCGCAAGATTAATTAATTCATCTAAAAGTTCAGGGTAACTAATTCCTGAAGCTTGCCAAAGCTTTGGATACATCGAAATTGGGGTGAAACCAGGGATGGTGTTGATCTCGTTACATAAGAATCCGCGCCCGTTCTCTTCGTAAAAGAAATCAATGCGAGCCATACCGTCGCTTCGCAACAACATAAAAACTCTGAGCGCTAGTTGCTGCACCTCAAGGGTTTGTTGTGCAGTAAGTGGAGCAGGGATCAGCAATTTCGCACCATCTACGAGATATTTATCTTCGTAGTCATAGAACTCGTGGCTTGGGATAATTTCGCCAGGTATCGATGCTCGCGCAGTTTGGTTGCCGAGAATTGCAATTTCAATCTCGCGACCAGTGATCGCTTCTTCGATCAACGCCCACTCGTCGTATTCAAAGGCTTGCGCGAGGGCCGAGATAATTTCATCGCGGGTCTTGGCTTTTTTTACACCAATTGAAGATCCCATATTTGCGGGCTTGACAAATACCGGAAGTCCAAGTTCGCTGACCGCTGTTTCAACTGCAGTGCTGAGATCTTGGCCATCACGCACCGTGACGAACTTTGGTTGTGGAATATTATTTGCGGCAAGAATCTGCTTAGCGACACTCTTGTCCATTGAGATTGCGCTACCCAGCACGCCCGCACCGATATAGGCAACGTGAGCAAGTTCTAGCAGCCCTTGCACTGTGCCATCTTCTCCCATCGGTCCATGCAAAAGAGGCAGCACAACGGTTCGTGAAATATCTCCGACACTTTCTAGAACTAAATTTGCGTTCGTTGTTGCGCCTGTGGCCTCAATTGTTTTGAAATCTTTGGTATCTGATATCTCTGCTTTGACCCACTGACCTGATCGCGTTATGCCAATGGTCATGACTTGGTATTTGTTTGGGTCTAGTGCTCGCAACACATACGCAGCAGTCACGCAACTGACATCATGCTCTGCCGACTCGCCACCAAATAACACGACAATCTGAGTTTTCGCATCGCGATTTTGGCTATTCATTTGTCTTTACGGTACTCGCATAACAGTATTAATCAGTCTCAGCAAAATCTCGCAGTTATAATCAAAGCACTATGCGCTTGATGGCAGCAGATGTCGCGCACGCAGTGTCTGGTCAATTGAGTGGCGCTAATTCTCATTTAGAAGGTGTCTCATTTGATTCGCGATCAATTAAACCTGGGCAACTGTTTGTCCCAATAATTGATCAAAGAGACGGACATGATTTTATTGTTGATGCACTCAGTCGTGGCGCAGGTGCATATTTGACTTCGCGTGAGCCGCAAGGTCGAACTTCAATAAAAGTTGAAAATACGGTCGCAAGTCTGCTTTTGTTGGGGGCTTGGGCTAGAGCAAGGCTAAATGATCAACTTAAAAACCGTGTTGTTGCGATTACGGGTTCAGTTGGTAAAACATCGACAAAAGATTTCGTTGCTAGTGCACTGGCAACAAAATTTCGTACGCATGCCAGCGAGCTTTCTTTTAACAATGATTTCGGACTACCGACGACAATTTTAAACGCACCCGATGATGTTGAAGTGCTCGTATTAGAAATGGGGATGCGCGGCTTTGGTGAAATTGCGAGACTGTGTCAAGTTGCCCGCCCAAATATTGGAATAATTACGGCGGTTGCAAACGCTCATACTCAAAGAGTCGGATCAATTGAAGGTGTTGCACGAGCCAAACAAGAACTTGTCGAATCATTAGCAGAAAGTGATTTCGCAATATTGAACGCCGATGATTCGAATGTGTTGTCAATGCGAAAAACAACGAAGGCCAAAGTTCTAACCTTCGGAGAAAGCAAAGCCGCAGATGTTCAGATGACTTCGTGTGAGATAAATCAGCGAGGATGTGCTTTAGCTGATGTTAAGACGCCGTGGGGCGATGTTAATTTATTGATGCAGATTCCTGGTCGACATATGGCTCGCAATGCTCTGGCAGCGATCTGTGTTGCCGGAATTCTAGAACTAAACCTAGACACTGTTGCGCAAGCAATATCAAAATCAGCAATCTCGCCATCTCGAATGCAAATTCGAAAACTCAAAAATGGTGCCGTGGTTCTAGACGACTCGTACAATGCAAATCCTGCATCAATGCGCGCCGCTCTTGAGACACTTTTGACTCTTGATGGCACGCGCAGAGTCGCCTTTTGTGGGTTGATGGCCGAGCTTGCATCTCCTGACGAAGACCATCTGGCAATCGCAAAATACGCAGCACAAAATCAGATAGAGATAGTTGCCGTTGAAACTAATTTGTATGGTGCTAACCCGGTCACTTTTGATGCTGCCCGCGAGATGTTGGCGCAACTTTCGGCAAAAGAAGTAGCACTCGTTAAAGGATCAAAAGTCGCTGGACTCGTTCGGCTTTGCGACGGACTATAAAACTGTCGGGTTTGAGTTGTCGCGCTCAATTCGTTCGATGTCGCACCAACGCCACAACACGATTGCCCAAAGCGAACCCAAAATTAGTAACCACTGCGAACCGTAACGATCAATAAGTGGCCCGAAAATTAAATTGCCAATTGGGACAGTGCCGCCGAAGGCCATAAACCAAAGTGCCATCACTCTTGCGCGAATTTCTG
>CAMCUE010000166.1 GCA_945878705.1 Ferrithrix thermotolerans DSM 19514
CAACTAGACCCGATTTTGACCCAGTCCGAGAAGTTGTCTGTATTTTCGTTGGCGTTGATGCGACCACTGCGAGACGAAACAATCATTCTTTGTTGCGACGAACTTCAACGAGGCGTCGGCATTTTCGCCTTCGACTCAAAACTCAAGCTCAGCGCAATAATTGATCGAGTTATTGGCTCGGCGATAAACATTGAGTCAGTTGTGACAATTTGTTTATGTACTTGTCGATCTGGTCTTGGTCGACAACTGACAGACGAAATTCAATTTAAGTTTGCAAAGACTCGCTGCCAAGATGCAGGCATCGCCCTAGTTGATTGGTTCATCGTCGCCAAAGGCGATGTGTACTGTCTAAATTAACTAGCTGTGGCAGCCGCAGCCAGAACCGCAACCACCCATTTTTGGCGCTGGCATTGACGGCGCCGCACTGGCACTAGATCCGCCACCAACAGAAGCAAACACCGAAAGTAAACGCACTGAGTTGTCGTGGCCTTGCGCGCACTTTGCTGGCTCATTGGCCTGCGACATTGCGCGACGCTCTTCAAAGGTCTCATCACATGTTCGGCATCGAAACTCATATACAGGCATGATCGCAGTCTAGATGCGAGCAAACATGGTTTAATGAATCGTGCCCTCAGCCGTAAAATTAACTGTGGTACCAGCGCCGTTATCTTCGATTGAGACTTCTCCGAGCACGGTCATTGATCGTCAAACAGAACATGTTTTGCAAACCGGCAAACCATTGGTTGCCCATATTGTTAAAACAGAACGCGACGAGTCGGCCGCAGCCAAAGTTCTTGAAGCCCGAATTAATGGCACGCCAATTGAAGCACTGTGCGGACATGTCTGGGTGCCATCTCGTGATCCAAAACAATTGCCGATGTGTCAGGCTTGCAAAGAAATTTATGAGATGTACCGAGGCTTCAACGATGGTTTGAACGAGCAGCCAGACGAATAGATGCCAGACAGCAACTCTCTCATCTCGTTTGCAATTGCATCTTTTGCATTACTTGTTATTCCTGGTCCTGCGGTTTTATATATTGTCAATCGCAGCGTTTCAGATGGTCGGTCCATCGGATTTGCGGCTGTAGTGGGTATTGAACTTGGCACATTGATGCATGTGTTGGCAGCCACCGCTGGACTTTCAGCAATTCTTGCTGCGTCACCCAGTGCGTTTAACGCTGTCAAATATCTTGGTGCGTTGTATCTAATATCCGTCGGTTTGCGCACGCTGCTGCGTAAACCTGCTGCGATTGCTTCACTGGCTAGCTCAATGACCAATTTTCAGGCATTTCGTCAAGGTTTTATCATCAACACTCTCAACCCAAAAGTTGCACTGTTCTTTCTTTCATTTCTTCCACAGTTCATTGACCAAGACAAAAGTTCAAATGCGCTTCAAGCACTAACGCTTGGCGTCGTATTTGTGAGTTGTGGTTTCATTACTGACGGAACCTACGCACTTACCGCGAGTTCACTGCGCGAAGTTCTCGTCAAGGGAAAAACTCTGCCTTTTGTACAGAGATACATCGCTGGTGTCGTGTTTGTTGTGCTTGGGCTAGTTGCTGCTTCAGCGAAAATCTCTTGAGCTGACGCCAACAACAATATTTAGTTCGCTTAAATGTTCGGCGATGATATTTATTACTCCGTGAGCAGATTCGATTCTTCCTCGAACTACTAATGCTGATGCGTTAATCGCAGCATGACGAAAGCGTCGCCAACAACCTTGTGAGACGATCACATTTATTAAACCAGTTTCGTCTTCAAGGCTTATAAATGTCACACCTCGTGCAGTTGACGGGCGTTGACGATGCGTCACAACCCCACCTATAAATATTCGTGAACCATTCTCAACATTTGGTAATTCGCTCGCCGTAAGCACACCAAGTTTGCTCAACTGACTGCGCACGAACTGAGTTGGATGACCATCAATGGAAATACCTGTTGACCAAAGATCGCAAATTGACTCTTCAATTGGTTGCATGCCAGGCAATTGGGGTGAATCACTGCCCGTAGTAACCCCAGCAAGACGATCTGGGCGACTTTGGATTACTGCACCTGCTGACCACAGTGCATCTCGCCGAGATATGCCAAAACATTGTGTGTAGACACCTGCCGTTGCCAGTGTTTCAATCTGCGAAAGATTTAGTTGCGGTACTCGACGCACAAGGTCTTCCATATTTGCAAAAGGCCGTGCTGTTTCTATTGTGCATGCCAGTTCGTAGCCAACACCACGCACCCCGGAGATACCAAGTCGCACCGCGAACCCGCCAGTTGACTCGTGACACGTTTCTAAAGTTGCGCCGGCTTTGGATGCATTCAAATCTGGACTATGAACTACAACGCCATGTCGGCGAGCATCTTGCACAAGTGAATGCGGCGACCAAAAACCCATCGGCTGCGAATTTAATAGTGCCGCATAAAACGCAGCAGGCTCATGATATTTAATCCATGAAGAGGCATAAACAAGATATGCAAACGAAACAGAATGACTTTCCGGAAACCCATAACTAGAAAATGCTTGCATTTTTTCAAAAATCTCATCAGCAACCGAGCCAATGATCCCATGTTTCGACATACCGTCATATAGTCGCTGACGAAGTCGCTCCATGCGCATCTGCGAACGCTTTGAACCCATCGCTTGGCGCAACTCGTCGGCTTGAGTAGCAGTAAAACCTGCGACATCAATTGCCATTTGCATTAACTGTTCTTGAAACAACGGCACACCCAAGGTTTTTCCCAAACTGTTTTCTAATAGTGGATGCAAATAAGTCACTGGTTCTTGACCATTGCGACGACGAATATATGGATGAACTGAACCGCCTTGAATTGGGCCGGGACGAATTAGTGCGACTTCAACGACTAGGTCGTAGAACCTTCGTGGTTTAAGTCTTGGCAGTGTTGCCATTTGGGCGCGCGACTCGATTTGAAAGACACCAACTGTGTCAGCACGACACAACATTGCATAGACCTCATCTTCTTGCGGAATCGTTGCTAGATCAATTTTTTCGCCGCGAAATTCGGCAATTAAATCAACAGCGTTATGCAGCGCAGAAAGCATTCCTAGACCGAGTAAATCAAACTTGACAAGACCAATCGTTGCGCAGTCGTCTTTATCCCATTGCAACACACTGCGATCTTTCATTCGTGCCCACTCAACAGGACAGACCTCACTGATTGGACGATCACAAATCACCATGCCCCCAGAGTGAACTCCTAAATGTCGTGGTGCATCTAAAACTTGACGAGCAAGATCTACTACTTGAGCCGGTATTTCATGTTGTGTGTTTTCAGAGTTTGCCAGTGAACCAAACATGCCGACTTGCTTACTCCATGCATCTTGCTGACCAGGCGCAAAACCCAATGCCCGAGCCATGTCGCGAATCGCCGAGCGTGAGCGATATGTAATCACATTGGCTACTTGCGCCGCATGATGTCGATCGTAACGATTAAAAACATATTGGATAACTTCTTCTCGCCGACCGCTTTCGATATCTATATCAATATCTGGTGGACCATCACGCTCAGTTGATAAGAATCGCTCAAATAACAACCCCAGAGAAACGGCATCGGCTTTGGTTATATCTAGGGCAAAGCAAACCGCGCTGTTGGCCGCGCTACCCCGACCTTGACAAAAAATATTTGAACGCTGACAAAATTGCACGATATCCCAAACGACTAAG
>CAMCUE010000167.1 GCA_945878705.1 Ferrithrix thermotolerans DSM 19514
GACTCGTGCGCTCGAATTGATGGCGAGTGGAGACATTCGTTTGGCGTGCCACCTTGCAGACTTCGCTGGATGGGCAGCACCGCAAGATGCGGCGATCCACGCCAATCGCGCGACCATCTACGAACAACGACGAAAAAGTGAACTCTCATTAATGAGCAAAGGAATATTTAAAGGCGCTGCCCGCGAATCTAAAGCAATCGCCGACAAGAAATAAGAGATGCGACGCGCTTCGTCGCGAGAGCAATTTTGTGGGCGCGACGGGGCTCGAACCCGGGACCTCTACCATGTCGAGGTAGCGCTCTACCAACTGAGCTACGCGCCCTTACTGAACTGCCAGCATAGCGTGCGGGTTTGTCAGTCAAAAGGTTGAGGTGCGACAATAGATGTCGTAGCACAATCAGAATTATGGAGGATCGCATGTCGAAGTTAACACTCAAAGATCTTTTTGAAGCAAAAGGCAAGCGACATCTGACTCAGGTTTTTGTTCGCACGCCAAACGAAGCCGCCGCCTGCGAAGAAGCTGGCATCGACATGCTCGTTGCCGCCGAACTTCACGACGGTCAATCGAGTGACTACATCGGCATCCGCAAAGCCGCACCAAATACTTTTCTTACGATCGGCTTAGCCGTCAATACATACACAGGTAACGCCGAAATTCTGCGCAATGCATATCGTTTGATGGGCGTTGGCGCTGACACGCTTTACTGCGGATACGGAATACCAACGATCAAGGCACTCGCCGACGAATACGTGCCCGTAGTCGGACATGTTGGGTTAGTGCCTTATCGAAATTCGTGGTTCGGCGGAATGAAAGCCGTCGGCAAGACAAGTGCCGAAGCGCTTCGTATCTACGAACTCACAAAACAATACGAAGACGCAGGCGCAGTCGGAGTCGAGATGGAAGTCGTACCAGCGCAAGTTGCAACCGAAATTTCAAAACGTACAAAAATGCTGATCATCGGCATGGGTGCAGGCGTCAATTGCGATGTGCAGTATTTATTTGCGACCGACATTCTTGGCGACAACGAGGGCCATGTTCCGCGACATTCAAAGGTCTACCGCGACTTTAAATCCGAATACCATCGATTGCATCGCGAATCAGTGGCTGCATTCAAAGAGTTTCGTAGTGATGTCTTGACTGGTTCATACCCTTCTGCACAAAACGATGTCTCAATCGACAAGCGCGAATTAACTGAGTTTCTTAAAGCTATAAAGTCTAAAGATTAGAGCGTATTAATTAGACCGTGTCGATAAGTCGCAATGCGACTTCGTTTGCTAGCAGTCGACCTGCGCGAGTTAAAACTATTTGACCTTCACGCTGTTCAAGCAACTCACTCATCTCTTCGCGGTCTGCGTCACTAAACGAATTAATTGGCACACCCTCGCGTGTGCGCACTAGAAGTTGTAACGCTTCGCGTTTGCGAGTTTGTGCATCAAGAGTTTCGCTAGAAGATTCAGGTGACTCACCAGCCATGACAAGTTCGATATATCGCTCAGGTGTACGAACATTCCACCAGCGTCTGCCATCTTGGTGCGCATGGGCTGCACTTCCGAATCCTTCGTAGTTGCCTTGCTGCCAATACAGCGAATTATGTTCACATTCGTGGTCAGGTTTTGCCCAATTAGAAATCTCATAATTTGTTAAACCATTCGCCGCAAAAACTTCATCAACAATGATGTATTTATCGGCTTGGTCGTCGTCATCTGGATGACGCGTAGGTTGCGTTGCCAAAGCCGTATTTGGTTCAACCGTCAATCCATACGCCGATACATGCGGTGGATCAAGTGCGACAACATCACTCACTGTTCGCGACCAATCATCAACTGTCTCGCCGGCGGCGCCATAAATTATGTCGAGATTAAAAGTCTTAAACCCTGCCTCACGGACATACGACACGGCTCGTTGAACATTTTCGGGATTATGTGTTCTGCCCAGAGATTTAAGAACATGATCAACAGTTGATTGCACACCGATGCTGACACGATTCACGCCGCCCGCACGAAATGTCTGCATCATCACCAGCGTTATGTCATCGGGGTTGCACTCGACAGTGACTTCGGCGCCAATCGCTAGCGGTATTTCTTCAAGCACACTCATCAATTCATTTGCGGGCACCAAAGTCGGTGTGCCCCCACCGACAAAAACTGAAGATGCCCTGGGCATGCCATTAGCAACGCTGCGACGAATGTGTTTGCGCATCGCCGCGAGATAGTCGCTCGTTAGTTGGTGCCGATCGGTAAATGTTGCGAACGCGCAGTAGTCACATTTCTTTGCACAAAATGGAATGTGTACATACACACCGAAACCTGGGTGCACAGGTTTAACTTTGTGTCGTCGGTGGCACGAACAATAAATCAAGTTCTGCAAGTCTTGGCCCGACTTGATCAATTGGAATGTCCAGCATTACAGCAATCGCACGCGTGTCATGCGCGCGAACAGTAATCACCTTGCCATTAAAGTCTTGACGCTGCACCTGAATCATCCGCAAAAAACGTTCAAGCATCTTAAACTCGAGTCCCGCCCGCATTGAAAGTTTTGCAACATCGATTCGTAACTTTGTTGGCGCCGATGAACCTGGTTGATTGTCTTCAACTCGCATTGGGTCGCGTGGCAACAACTGATCAATCGTCACCCCATAAAATTTTGCCAACTTTTCAAGACGCGGTACAGAAATCGCTCGCTCGCCACGCTCATATGCGCCGAGTACAGACGCCTTGAACTGCTCATGTGACTGCAATTCAACTTCGTTAAGCGACAAACTTTTTTGTTGACGAATCGCACGCAACCGTTCTCCCACCATTCTTGAAAATGGTGATTGCTCGTTCAGTTCGTCGTCAGTTGGGCTCATGGTTAGTTTCGTTTTCGTCGGTAATCCGACATTAGAACAGCAGCGCTAATAGCTGCGGTTTCAGCACGCAAAACCGTATCGCCGAGCGAAACTAGACCTGCGCCGACGCCAGATTCCTGTTCTGTGAAACCCCCTTCTGGGCCGATCGCAATCGTGCGATGGGTGGCATCAAGTGGCACTCCATCTGGGTCGGCAATATATATTTCTGGAATTGCAGACAACTCAGTGACATCACAAATATTCGGTAACCAAGTTCGGCGAGACTGCATTGCGGCTTCTCTGGCGACCCGACGAAGTCGCGAAATATTTTTGCCTACGCGATCTTTATCCCAGCGCACAACGCTGCGCGAAGTTGCCGCTAATAAAATAATTTCATCAATACCGATTTCGGTAAGTTTTTGCACAGTCCATTCCGGACGATCTCCCTTGACGAGAGAAAAAGCCACAGACAGTTTAAAAGTTGGTGATGGTTGTGCGAAAATTTCGCTAGTCACTTTAGGTACTGCATCGGCACCAACTGTGCAGGAGCACCAGTTACCTTTGCCGTCACTTACTGTGACTAGGTCACTCGGCTTAACTCGTAGAACTCGCAACAAATGGTGTGCGTCTAACTCATCTATTACTGGCATATCAATCGCGTCAACAAACACATGGGCTGTTGAATCGCGGAGCGTTGAGATCACGAAAATGCAGACTTAATTTTCGATTTCACTCGACTTTCTTGTGCAGAAAAAGACTCACCACGAAGTTTCGCAAGTTCTTCAAGCAACTCTCGTTCACGTGCGTTCAGCTTTTTCGGCACGAAGATTG
>CAMCUE010000168.1 GCA_945878705.1 Ferrithrix thermotolerans DSM 19514
ACCCGTCAATCAATGAGCGACGAGTGCTATTCGTCTGCAAAGTTGACAGCATCGCTACATTCGGCGAACCAGGCTGAGTTTTAAAACTCTTTTAGATTAAATAAAGTTTTATTGCCAGTCGGCAAATGTTTGTTCAAGCAGGCTGGCTAATTCTTGGTCATGGATCGTCTTTGATCCGGTTGCAGGACTTCCTGATTCAAAGCGGGCGACATGACGCCAGTCAAAACCTTTATTCTTGATGCCCCAGACAAGGTCATCAACGAAGTGCCACGCACCCATATTCTCCGGTTCTTCTTGCACCCATACAACTTGTTTTGCATTTGGATAGCGAGCGAGAATTTCATTTAGACCAGCAATTGGAAACGGGTACAACTGCTCAATGCGAACCACTGCAACAGATGCATTTCGCTTGTTGCGCTCACCCATTATGTCCCAGGCAACTTTCCCAGTGCATAAAACTATTCGAGTGATACTTTCTCTGTTGCTCACTGTTGGATCATCAAGAATCTCTTGAAAGCTTCCTGAAGTAAGTTCGCTGACCAACGACCTACTCTCTTTCATTCGGAGCGGTTGCTTTGGAGTCATTACGACGAGTGGCTTTCGAAAATCACGGCGTACTTGACGGCGCAACATATGAAAATATTGGGCAGCAGTTGTCGGATAACAAACTTGAATGTTGTCTTCTGCACACATTTGCAAAAATCGCTCTAGTCGTGCCGAGGAGTGCTCAGGTCCTTGCCCCTCATATCCGTGCGGAAGCAACATAACTAAACCATTTTGCTGTCCCCATTTATCTTCGGCTGCGACAATGTATTGGTCGATCACGATCTGAGCGCCGTTTACGAAGTCTCCAAACTGCGCCTCCCACATCACCAATGCATCGGCGTTTGAGTGCGCATATCCATATTCAAATCCGAGAGCCGCGTATTCGGAAAGCAAAGAGTCATAGACCCAAAATCGCGCCTTACCATTCGGCAAGGTATTGATCGGAACCCAACGCTGTTCATTGTTGTAATCAACCAGCGTTGAATGGCGCTGACTAAAAGTGCCGCGTCGAGCGTCTTCGCCCATGAGTCGCACTGGTGTCCCCTCAATCACGAGTGATCCAAAAGCCAGAGCTTCAGCAGTAGCCCAATCAACATCTTGTTGCGAATTGTAAAGTTGAGCACGAAGCGCGAACTGTCTCACAAGTTTTGGATGCGCGGTGAAATCTGACGGGTACGCCGACAAGTGATTAAATATTTCATCCAGAGTTGAACGCTCAACGCCAGTCTCAACGTGTGGAACCACACCAATAGGGTTCGGTGGCGGTGGAACTTTTATCGGAGCCGGTTTGGCGGCACGAGCAGCATCCAACGCTCCTTGTAATTTGCCTTGATAGTCAGAGAGTGCTTGCTCTGCCTGGTCAAGGGTGATATCTCCACGTTTTACAAGAGTCTCAACATAAAGTTTTCGCACACTTCGACGTTCGGCGATCGCCTTGTACATCAGCGGCTGTGTGTAACTCGGATCGTCACCTTCGTTGTGTCCGTGACGGCGATAGCAAATCATGTCGATTACGACGTCTTTGTGAAAGCGCTGGCGGTAGTCAAAAGCAAGATTTGCAACTCTTACGCAAGCTTCTGGGTCATCACCATTGACATGAAAAATCGGAGCTTGAACCGTCTTAGCAACATCACTTGGATACTTTGAAGAACGCGCATACTGCGGTGAAGTTGTAAAACCAATTTGATTATTAACGATGATATGCACTGTTCCACCAACGCGATATCCACTGGTATCGCTCATTGCAAATGCCTCGGCGACGATTCCTTGTCCGGCGAATGCTGCGTCACCGTGCAATAAAAGTGGCAAGACGTTATACGAGAGAGGTGGATCAATTCTGTCTTGCGCAGATCGAACCATCCCCAACACAATTGGTCCAACAGTTTCTAGATGGCTCGGATTTGCTGACAACTCAATAGGTAGCGAACCACCCTTTGGTGAAGCGAAAACACCGACGCTTCCAAGGTGATATTTAACATCACCAGATCCTTGTACCGAAGATGGATCAATGTGATCTTCAAACTCTTCAAAAATTTCTTCTAGGTTCTTATTCATGATGTTTGCCAACACGTTCAGACGGCCACGGTGCATCGCACCAATCACCGCCGAATGCATTTTGTTGTCTGCCGATGACGAAAGAATCACATCAAGCATCGGGATCAGTGATTCTGCACCTTCAAGCCCAAATCGTTTAGTGCCTACATACTTTGTAGCAAGAAACCGCTCAAATGCTTCGGCTGCATTCAGTCGCTCAAGAACGCGATGTTGATCGACAATGTATTCGCCGACGCCGTGACCTTCAAATCGCTCTTGAATCCAACGCTGTTCTTCGGTCGAGGGGATATGCATATATTCAACACCGATAGTTCGACAGTAAGCATCGCGCAAAACACCCAATAATTCACCCAGCGTTGAACGGCTCACACCGCCAACACCACCAGTTAAAAACTCACGGTCTAAATCCCAAAGTGTCAGGCCATAAGTCGCCGGGTCAAGTTCACGAGGCATTTCTGGTGCGCGCCAATGCAATGGATCTAAATCAGCGATCAAATGTCCACGAACACGATGCACTCGAATCAGAGTTGCAATTTGCATCTGCTTTTCTAATAATGCATCTTCGCTGTCGAGTGAATTTGAGTCTTCGCGCCATTGCACAGCTTGATATGGCACGCCCAAACTGCTGAATACATCGGAATAAAAATTATGCTCACCGATCAACAACTCGTGCACATATTTTAAGAACATTCCACTCTCAGCACCTTGAATAATCCGGTGGTCATATGTACTCGTGATCGTCACAACTTTTGAAACACCGAGACGTCCAAGCGTGCGTTGGTCACTGCCTTGAAATTCTGCCGGATAGTCAATTGATCCGACGCCAACTATGACTCCTTGACCGACCATTAAACGAGGTACAGATTGTTGCGTGCCGATTGTGCCGGGATTTGTCAGGCTGATGTTTGCGCCTTTGAAATCTTCAAGCGTCAACTTGTTGGCGCGAACTTTACGAATGATGTCTTCGTAACTCAGTAGAAAACCTGCAAAATCAAGAGTGTCGGCATTTCGTAATACCGGAACAACAAGACTTCGTAGCCCGTTACCTTTGTCGACGTCAACAGCCAAACCCATATTCACATGATTAAATTTTTGAATTTGTGGTTTGCCTTGATCATCGACCGAAAACACATGTTTTAAATTCGGCGCAGAATCGGCAATCGCTCGCACTATTGCATAGCCGATCAAGTGCGTAAAACTAATTTTACTTTCGCCACTGCGACCGCGATAACCGTTGATCACTTTTCGATTAACTTCAAGAAGTTTTGCTGGTACTTGGCGCACACTCGTTGCGGTTGGCACTTCAAGACTTGCCTGCATATTCGCAGCGATAACCGCAGAAACACCCCGCAACGGCTCTGGCGCTACGACTTCAAGCTGCAATTGAATTGCTTGTGTTTGCGGCTCAAGATTTTGTGCAACAACTGGCTTCGAAGTTGTAACAGTTTGTTTAGCTTGAACAACTCTTTGTAATAAGTTCTCCGACGGCTTGACCTCCGCTTGAGACTCAAGTTTTAAATTTTCAAGA
>CAMCUE010000169.1 GCA_945878705.1 Ferrithrix thermotolerans DSM 19514
GAGATCATCAATAATCGTGATAACTGCCGAGTTGTGCTACGCGTAGATCGTGAGAAATTCGTCGCAATGTTGCGAGCCGCGCTCGCAAATTAGATAACTAGTTATTCGCAGGATTAACGTCGACAACCTTGCGGCCACGACGTTCGGCAAACTTGACGTTGCCGTTTACAAGAGCGAACAACGTATCGTCGCTGCCCTTGCCAACATTCTTTCCTGGGTGCACTTTCGTGCCACGCTGACGAATCAAAATTGTGCCTGCGTTAACAAGCGTGCTATCAAAAACTTTTACGCCGAGACGTTGCGCATTTGAGTCTCTGCCATTTCTTGTAGAACCGCCACCCTTGGTCTTTGACATGATTTAGCCTTTCGCTATCGAAGTGATCTCAACGAGGCTATAGCGCTGACGATGTCCGAAGCGTCTGCGCTGGTTAGTTCGTCGTTTGTACATAAAACCATCAATCTTTACGCCGGCAACTTCGCCGATTACTTTGCCTTTTACCGACGCTTTGGCGAGTTGGCTCGGTGTTGCGAGAATTGTTTCGCCGTCAACAAGCATTACTGGGGTTAGAGAAACCTCGGTTCCTGCAGCGACCCCCAAAAGCTCGAGCTGAACCTGCTGACCTTTAGCGACCTTTTCTTGTTTTCCACCTGAGGCGATAATTGCGTACATATTGAAACTGGATCCTATCGGTTCGTTTGATGAAGTAGTGGCTGTTTTATAATGATTAGGTTAAGTAGTTAGTTGGGAAATTTAATCGAGCATCGAGTGGTCGACGATGATTCCGCGGCCTTCACAAGTCGGGCAAGAATCAACGAAATTTGTTAGCAAACCTTCGCCGATGCGCTTGCGGGTCATTTCAACAAGCCCCAATTCGGAGATGTCAAAGACTTGGGTGCGGGTTTTGTCACGCGAGAGGGCGCTCTTAAAACGGTCAAGTACTTTGCGACGATTTTCTCGTGTCTCCATATCGATGAAGTCAATGACGATGATTCCGCCGATATCTCGCAGTCTCAATTGTCTTGCGATTTCATCTGCTGCCTCGAGATTATTGCTGAAAACAGTCTCTTCAAGGTTTGTTTTGCCGACATTCTTTCCGGTATTGACATCGATCACGGTTAAAGCTTCGGTGTGTTCAATCACCAGCGAACCACCAGACGGTAGCCAAACTTTGATATCTAATGCTTTATGAATCTGCTCGTGGACATGCTGGTTTTCGAAAAGTGAAAGACCTTCTGCTTGCCCATCGTAGAACTCAACTCGGTCTAGAAATTCAGGGTTGAAGTCTCCGATGTATTGGCGCACTTCTTCGTAGAGTTCGCGGTCGTCAATGATGATTCCGCGATAGTCGCTGCTGAACTCTTCTCGAATCACTCGAACTGCTAGTGGTGGCTCGCGATAAAGCAATGTTGGACCACTTGCTTTTTTGGATTTTTCTTTGATCTCTTCCCAAAGAGTAAGCAACCTCGCCATATCTGTGCGAAGTTCATGTTCTGTCGCGTTTTCGGCTGCCGTTCGCACGATGATGCCGTGCTCATCGGGTTTGACTCGATCTAAAATTGATCGCAATCTGCGTCGCTCATCGTCTGGCAATCGCTTTGAGATTCCGTAGGTACGCGAATCTGGAATAAGTACCACGAACCGTCCTGGCAGTGAAACCTCTTGCGTCAACCGACCACCCTTGGCACCGATTGGATTTTTCGTTACTTGACAAAGAATCAACTGACGAGCCTGAAGAACATGCTCAATGCGTGGTTCTGGACCCTGTTCAACTACGTCTTCTTTGTCAAATTGAACATCGCCGCGATATAGAACTGCATTTTTGGGGGTTCCAATATCCACGAATGCTGCTTCCATGCCAGGCAAAACATTTTGTACTCGACCAAGATAAATATTGCCGTGAATTTGCTCGCTGTCATCGGCAGGACGACTGACATAGTGCTCGATCAAACTGCGACCTTCAAGCATTGCCACCTGAGTGAAATCTTTTCGGACCTGCACCACCATCATGTATCGCCCAAGTGGTCGACCGTTTCGTTCCTTGCCACGACGACGCTCTATTAATTCGGCATCAGTCTCAACCGAAGTCGCAGAATCAGAACGAGTTCCGTCATTATTAGATCGCTCGCCAACAGTTTTACGACGACGATTGCGACCTCCACGACGATTGCGCCGACCAGGCTTCTCGCGCACTTCATTCTCGTCTGTGACAGATGTTTCGCCGCCGAATTTTGATCCCCTGCTTTTGCCACGCTTATTTGGAGTTGCGCTTTTGGGCTTGACTTGACTGGTCTCTGGCGTCGAACCTGCAGTCTGCGCAGGTGCCGGACGGGTGTCCCCGATTTGGGGTTTACGAACTAGTGCTGCATCTGCAGCCTCTGGTGAAACTAGGCGACCTTCGCGCGGGTGGTCTGGTAATTCGGGGTAACTCATCTTGCCAATCCTTCTAAATCTCATCTAACGAAACCCGCTGAACGGGTTCGCCAATCGCAACGAAGCGCTAACTCAGGAGACTGAACGCACTGTCTTTGTGAAAATCGAATGGGTGGGACTTTCATCCCGTGCGTACAGGCTACCTTGTGGCAGCACCTCCCAAACGACTATTGATTTAGCGCAAACGACGCATATAAACGCTTTGCGACAACCCGAGCAAAATGCCACTAGATAAAAGATGAGACCCGCCGTATGAAATTAACGGCAGAGGAAGTCCACTTACGGGCAACATTCCAAGAGTCATACCGATGTTTTGAAAAACCTGAAACAACAACATTCCAAAATATCCAGACATAAACAACTGGTCAAATCGGGTGTTGGATAACTTTGCGATCATCCACACTCGCCACAAGATCACACCGAAAAGTGCCAGCACGATTGTTCCGCCGAGCATCCCAAACTGTTCACCGATCGCCGAAAACGGAAAGTCGACGAACTGAACTGGGATATATGCCCCATTAGTGAGTGGGCCATTTAAATAACCTTTGCCGAAAAACCCACCGCTAGAAACCGCGCGCTTGGCAAAGCGCACCTGTAGCACGATCTGTTGAAGGGCCTTATCATTTGAATCTTGATGCAACCATGCTTCAAAACGCCGTAGTTGATATTTATCGACGACTCCCACAACAATTACGACAAATAACGATACGAATACCATCAATGAAAAAAAAGCGATATGTGATCTCTTAGCGCCAGCAACGATCAAGATGGCTATGACTCCAGCAATCAAAACTGATGCTGAACCTAAGTCTGGTTGCGCCATGATCAAAATAAATGGAACTCCGAGAATTAGCAACGAAACAGTGAGATCGTGAAAGGTAACTTTGTCGATGACAGTGCTTGAGTTATAACCGGAGATGAAAACCAAGACGGCAACTTTCATCAACTCGGCTGGTTGAAATGAAATGGGCCCGAAATCAAAAGACAATCGCGCTCCGCTACTAACAGCACCAGCAATAAGTACAAGCACAAGCAACACAGAGGCGATTACAAATAGATGTACCCCCTTTTCACGTACCCAGTCATGACCGAAACCCATTAAAAGCAACATTGCAGTTCCTGCGACAATCAAAAAGAGTACATGGCGTTGAACATAGAACAATTGATCGAACCCTTGATTA
>CAMCUE010000170.1 GCA_945878705.1 Ferrithrix thermotolerans DSM 19514
TGGTGGGCTCCGCCGCCTTCAAAGCGGTTGGGACGAGTGAACCTCGTTCGGCGGGTTCGATTCCCGTCCGCCTCCGCCAAAAATTATTGCGCTATAGAAAGTTCGACCGCAAGTTGTGCGGCAGTTCGCGCATTGTTTTCGGCCAGCGAGAGATTTGCCTTGACGCTTGCATCTTGTGTTGCATTAGCGATAAATTTCAAAACATAAGGAGTGACAGCCGCGCCGGTTATGCCTTGGTTGTTCGCGTCATTGAGCGCAGTCGCCGTAATTTCATCCATAAATGATTTAAGCAAGCCGTCTTTTTTTGGAACAGGCACACAAGCGAGAATGCCACCTTTGCGCCCGAGCGCGTCGTTCGCCCGAACAATTTCTGCGAGTTCTTTAATCGTTTCAACTCGTGCAGGTATTTTGATATCGCCTCGTTCAACAGTGAACTCGGGAAAATAATCGCAACCAAGACCAAGCACCGGCACGCTTAGTGTCTCAAGATATTCAAGAGTGCGCGGCAGATCGAGAAACGATTTCGCGCCCGCACATACTGTGACGACATGGTGTTTGGCGATTGCACCAAGGTCGCTACTAATGTCGCCACTAATTTCGGCGCCGCGATGCACGCCGCCGATACCACCGGTTGAAAAAACACGAATGCCGGCTCGAGCCGCAAGCAACAGTGAAGACGAAACCGTTGTTGCACCAACAGCCCAACGCTGGGCCATCGCAAGCCCGAGTTCGCGCTCACCAACTTTTTTCGCAGGACCAAGAATTAGTCGCCACTCGCTTTCGTCGATGCCGACTCGCGCGACACCATCAAGAACCGCAGTAATTGCTGGCACGACCCCGTGACTTCGCAATACCGAGGTACAGCGAGTTAATGCCTCAAGATTTGCTGGCGATGGCAAACCGAGATTTGAAAAAATTGTTGATTCGAGTGCGACAACTGGTTTGCGTTGCGATAAGGCCATCCCAACTTCGTCGCTGAGTTGAATTTTAAATGAGTTCATCGTGCATCCATTGTTGCGCCTGGACTGCGCAAAACTCGCGCGGCAAGTTGATGCCCATCCAAGACACATATATATGTATCGGCATTATTCTCACCAAACTTCGTCAAGAAGCCAGCGGCAAAGGCGTCACCTGCCCCAGTTGAATCAATTATTTCGCCAACAGGCTCGACTTCAACCGTCTTGACGACCTTGTTCTCGATCAGCGTGGTCGGCCGAGCGCCAGCTTTAATCACCACGATGTCAAGGTCCAATGGGTGTGCCGTCAGATTCATGACTTCAGCCTCATCGGTGTTGCAGAAAAAAATCTTTGGTTGAAGTTGATGCACCAGATCGCGAAACTTGTCAACACCAAATGTCTTGATCAAAGATGCCGACGAAGCATCAATTGAGACGGGAATATTTTTTGCGTGTGCTTGTTGAATGCATTGTTGCGCAGTGTCGCTCAGAGGTTTTAAAAAAAGCGAATAGGCGGGAACGTGCAGAACTGAAACATTTTCGTGCCAATTTTCTGGTGCTCTACGAAGTTCGGTTGCCGCAGCACGATCAGTGATCATTGTGCGCTCGCCATCGGGAGAAACAATTACAACAATTGAGCCCGTGCGACCACTTCGAACTACACATGGGTCAACACCAGCATCGTGAAGAGTGCTGACTAATTGATCCCCGAGGCGATCATCACCTACTTGTGCAATCAGTCGTGCGCCCATATCTGTGCGAGATTTTTGTTTGGCAACGGTTGCGGCGAACACTGCAACATTTGATGCGCTACCACCACGAGTGCGAACAATCCTTGAGGGTGTATCAGTTCCGTAACTTAAAGCAGTTGGTAACCAAACAACAATGTCTTCAACGAGATCGCCGATGACGCACAACACGTCGCGTCGAAACTAAACCGAGAGAAGGTCGCGAGCACCTGTGTCACTAGATGGATGGCGCAACTTGCTCATTGCGCGTGCCTCAATTTGACGAATGCGCTCACGAGTCAAGTTAAATGCTTCGCCAACTTCTTCGAGAGTACGAGGCTCACCACGATCAAGACCGAACCGAAGCGCCAAGATTTCTCGTTCGCGTTGATCAAGCGGCGCCAACAGTCGAGAAATTTCTTCTGGCAACAACGCAGTAGCGGCAACTTCAAACGGCGACTCTGCTGAACGATCTTCAACAACATCGCCCAACTCGGCATCGCCATCTTCGCGCAGTGGTTCTGACAACGAGAGTGGCTCGGCGGCAAAGCGCAACGCTTCAGTTACTTTGTCGGCTGGCATTTCGACTTCTGCTGCCAACTCGGCAAGCGTGGCGTGACGACCAAACTTCAACTCAAGGCGAGAGCGAGCCTTTTGCAAACGGGCGAGCGTGTCGCCGGCGTGAACCGGAAGTCGAATCGTGCGACCAGTGTTGGCGATGCCGCGAGTGATCGCTTGGCGAATCCACCATGTTGCATATGTTGAAAATTTGAAACCTTTTCGCCAGTCAAATTTCTCGACGGCGTGCATTAATCCGAGATTGCCCTCTTGAATTAGGTCAAGTAGCGGCAGACCAGATGCCTGATATTTCTTGGCGATTGAAACGACGAGACGCAAATTTGACTGAACGAACTGACGCTCGGCGCGTGCACCGGCACGAACAACTTTGTTCAACTCACGACGCTTTGTCGGGTTCACTTGCTTCTCAGATTTTTTAAGGCTTGCTTCGGCTGTTTTGCCTTCTTCGATTGCTTTAGCCAATCGGACTTCGTCTTCTTTGGTGAGCAGTAAATACTGGCCGATATCTGTGAGGTAGAGCCTGACTAGATCTTCGTCGTCTCGGTCAATTCGCTCTTTGGCCACGCAATCCCCTTAATCCTTAAGCCACACTCGGTGCGACACGCCTAACGATACCGACGAGGCATTGAACCCACACGCAAAAATACCAAAATTTTGAGTGTTGAAATGTGGCAAAACCCGCGAGGCTAAAGATGTATGAGACGCAATTTATGAGCAACGGTGAGGTTTCAATCGTGGTCGTTACGATGCGGTTCGACGCGTCAAATCTCGCGGGGTTGATCGCCGTGCTATCTAAATATGTAGTGATGACAAGAATGGCGCCAGGTTGTAGAAATATTGATTTAGTACTTTCGGCTTTACAAGATAATCGAGTTCTTGTGATTCAGAAATGGGATTCAGTCGAGTCGCAGCGAGAACATTTCGACAGTGCTTTGATGGTTGAAATGGCGAAGTCGTGCAAAAATATTTTAGTAAAGGCACCAGAAATTGAACTTTTTGATTCATTGAGTGCGCACGATCTGGCATAAATAAGAACTACCGACTGATATTATTTGAGTTATGGCAAATCCAATTCTTAACGAAAAGTCTTTCTCAAAAGTTATGCAAAGAAGTGCGGGCGAAGCAGGTTGGGCGGCACCGCAAGCTGGTCAGCAGTCTTCGTCGCAGGTGTTTCATGCGCCGATAAGTGATGGTCCGGTCTCGCCGTATAAGTCGGTCGACACGATGACTGCAAGTGGCACTGCAAGTGCCGCATTGCTTTTGATGCTGTTGCTAATGGCATCAGCAATGTTCGGTTGGTCATCAGTAAGCGAATCGGTTTC
>CAMCUE010000171.1 GCA_945878705.1 Ferrithrix thermotolerans DSM 19514
CGGGTCCGATTCCCGTCACCCGCTCAAAACTTGGGCAAGACTTGCCGAAGTGAAACCTGACGAGGATCTGCAAACAACGAGCGGTCTTGTCGTACCGAGTGCAGCGATGCAATGGAACTTCGCCCGGTCAAGTGGCGCAGGCGGGCAACACATCAACAAAACTTCATCAAAAGCCACGCTGATAGTTGAAACTTCTGCAATTACTGGCTCAGAGTTTTTGATTAGAAGAATCCAAAGTTTGCTAGCCACAAAAATTCGGATAACAAATCAGACCAGTCGAAGTCAATGGCGCAACCGACAACTTTGTTTAAACCAACTAGTTGAAATTATTGACAATGCTGCAAAGCCACCTGCACCAGATCGCAGAAAGTCAAAGCCAACTCGGGCATCAATTAAGCGTCGCCTCGAAGGCAAACGGCATGCCAGCAAGAAAAAAGAGTCAAGGCGAATTGACGACTGGTGAATTCTTTTATTTCAGAACAAACTAATTAAAGCCCACAATGCAGCAATTGCGCCAATCGTTGCCATCACCAAACTGCGGGCAACTGGTGCTTTAGCCAAATCGTTTTCATCGCGTCGCTTTTTTGGGGGACGAATCAATGCTGCAAAATTGCCCACGAACATTGCACCACCAAGTGCAATCACTAACCAAGCAAGGAGATCTTCGCCAAGAAACATCTTTAGAGACCGCTAACTCACTTACTAATTAGATCTTGAATCTGAAGCAAAGTTTTCAAAACGCGTGTACGCAGCCAGCCACGCTAAGCGGACTTTGCCGAGTGGTCCAGCGCGGTGCTTTGAAATATTTAGTTCTGCTGCACCTAGTTCGTCTTTGTTGTCTGGGTTGTAAACCTCTTCGCGATACAAAAACATAACCACGTCGGCATCTTGCTCTAATGCGCCAGATTCACGCAAATCTGAAAGTGTTGGACGCTTGTCTGGTCGCGACTCCAATCCACGGCTCAACTGACTTAATGCCAAGATTGGAATATTAAAATCTCGCGCCAAAAGCTTTAATTTTCGGCTTATCTCACTGACTTCAAGTTGACGATTCTCTGGTCGACCATCGCCACCCATAAGTTGCAAATAGTCAATCACGATCAAAGCAAGGTCTCCTTGGCGACTAAGTGTTCGTCGAGCCTTCGCCCGAATCGCGCCGACCGATGTTCCTGAGCTGTCGTCAATAATTAATGGGACATCTAAGCGACCAACGGCATGGCCAATTTTTGTCCAGTCATTCGGAGTTACGCGACCACTGCGCAACACAGTTGAGTCGACGCCGGACTCGCTCGCCAGAATTCTCTGAACAAGTTCGGCACTACCCATTTCAAGCGAGAAGAATAAAACCGGCTTACCCGAAGATCGCGCGACGTGTACAGCAATTCCGAGCGCTAGTGCTGACTTTCCCATCGCGGGTCGAGCGCCAAGAATATTCAGCGTGCCCGGTTGCAGACCGAGCAAAATCTTGTCAAGGTCAGCTAAACCAGTTGCTGTGCCAGTTATTGCTTCTTTATTATTGGCACGCTCCTCTAATTTTTCCATTGCGGTTTCAACCAGATTTTTAAGTGGTTGAGGTGCATCGCCAGTATTGCTCTCAGAAATATCAAATACTTTTGATTCAGAATCATCAATCGCTTTGGCTACATCTTCCGGCCCGCTATACGCGATCTCGGCAATCTCAGAAGCAACCGCAAGTAACCGTCTCAACGACGCTGTCTCACGAACTATTTTTGCATAACGATCAGCACTTGTGATTGCCGGCGTTGCATTTTGTAAAATTAGCAACGCGTCGATTCCGCCGATGCCATCTAATAAATTATTTCGACGCAATGCCTCACCAACAGTGATTGGGTCAACTGGTTCACCAGCAGTATTGAGCGCACGAATTGCATCATAAATATGTTGATGCGCTGGTTTGTAAAACTCTTCTGATTTGACGCCGCGTTCGAAAGCAACACCAACTGCTTCTTGGGATAACAACATCGCACCAAGCAACGACGCTTCAGCCTCAATGCTGTGCGGTGGAATGCGATTCGATTGTCGCTGTGAAGACCCACTGCGCTCACCGCGCGGAAATTCAGCAATTGACATGACTACACAATGCCTGTGTTTGCCTGTTGATTGCTAGCGGTATAACCCTGTGATTTTCTTGTTGATAACAAGTGGAAATCAAGATATTGCCTACCTTTGACGGTAAATAGCGGACGCGGAATTACACAACCTTTGTGGATTTCTTGTGGATAAAGCTTAAATAGTTCGCACAGTGCGACTAGTTAAATATTTCTATTTAGCGACAATATTTACGGCAATATTGGTGGAAACTTCTGTAAATAATTCGACTGCGACAACATGATCGCCAAGTGCACGCAATGGTGCTTCTAATTGAATTTGCTTGCGGTCAATTGTTATACCAGTCTGATCAAAGACAGCTTTAACGATTTCGGCAGAGGTGATTGATCCGAATAAACGACCTTCATTGCCCGCCTTGGCTGAAATTGTGATGACTTTTGTTGACAACGAAGTAGCAAGATTGCGAGCAGACTCGCGATCTGTGGCTGCTTTGAGTTCTTGCGCTTTACGCATCGCCTCGGCCTGGACAACAGTGCCATCATTAGCAACAACGGCAAGATCGTTTGGCAAAAGAAAATTGCGTGCGTGCCCAGCTGAAACGCTGACAATGTCTCCGCGACGGCCTAAGCCTTTGACATCTGATCGAAGAAGGATTTTCATGATGCTGCTCCGTCTGTGTTTGTCTCAGTTGAAATTTCGGCAGTGATGTTTGGAGCAACTTCGATTGTTTCGGAGGAAGTTGCCGAACTTTGAGTTGACGCTCCACTTGAAGACGAGTCGTCTCGACGCGGACGACGAGGGCCACGATCGCGGTCTCGGTCATCAGAACCGTACTCGCCACGCTCGCGCGGAGCACGAGCAGCAGAAACTTGCTTGACATATGGCAACAACGCCATCTCACGAGCGTTTTTTACTGCAGTTGCGATGTCGCGTTGAAGTTGGACATTGTTGCCGTTCATCCGACGCGCACGCAACTTAGAGCGATCTGACATGTAACGCTGCAATAAATTGACGTCTTTATAGTCGACAAAGCCGACCTTCTCTTTGACCACAACATTTGAGCGCTTTTTTGGTTTGCGCAACAATGCTTTTTGTGCTCTTAATTTATTGGATTTACTTGTCATTGGGAATGTCCTTAATCGTCTGGTTGATTTGCTAGTTGGGTTTTAGAACGGTTCTTCGCCATCAAAAGGCGTTGCTTCAGTACCTGGATTGGTGCCGCTATTGGCAGGGCGATTGTTGGGTGCTCCGCCACCTTGACCATCTTGCTTTGGTGTGCGCACAACCGTTGCGGTTGCCCAACGCAAACTTGGCCCGATGTCATCTGCCACAACATCAATCGCTGTGCGCTTCTCACCCTCTCGGGATGTATATTCGCTTTGCTCAAGTCGACCAGTTACGACGACCCGGGAACCTTTAACCAAAGTTGCCGCAGCGTTCTC
>CAMCUE010000172.1 GCA_945878705.1 Ferrithrix thermotolerans DSM 19514
TGCACCAAACACGAGAAA
Source organism: Ferrithrix thermotolerans DSM 19514 (assembly GCA_945878705.1). Classification (GTDB taxonomy): domain Bacteria; phylum Actinomycetota; class Acidimicrobiia; order Acidimicrobiales; family Ilumatobacteraceae; genus BACL27. The sequence continues at coordinate 19 of CAMCUE010000172.1, forward strand.
TGTTGTATCAAGCCCAAATGGATCTATTAATAAAGAGCCCACAAGTGGGCCTGTAACAAAACCGCCAATCTCGGTGCCTGCAACCGCACCAAGTCTTTCTGCACTTCGGTTGCGATCGAGGTTGGCAGCGAGTGCGCGCACTGCTGGAAACGTGCAGCCAAGCGATGCGCCAACAATGGCGCGACCCACGATAAACCAACCAAGTGAGTCACCAAATACAAATACGACAGATCCAATACCGGCAAGTGCGAGTCCGACTTGAATTAACTTTCGACCATGCCCGCGGTCTGCGAATGGGGCAACGAATAGCTGCACGATTAGTCCCATTGCAAAACCAGTGCCAGCAATTAGCCCAAGCGCTGAGTCGGCATAACGGTATTTTTCTTGCAACTCAGACATTGAAGCAAAAACAACACTGTTTGCGGCCGCCGTAGAAAAAGTGCAAAACAACAACAAAAATAAATCAGCGCGAGGATTCTGCTTGGTCATGTGGTGATCTCGTCGATTACGGCGTCAAAAAACTGTGGCCAATAATGCAGTGCCCAATTATCAAATTCAACTGCGCAGAGTCCGACGCACGAGATGTTTGACACGGGGTCGTGCCAGATAAAGCTTCCGGTGCCGCCAAAGTGTCCGAAAGTTGAGGCGCTATTTCGTGTGCCCATCCAATGTGGGTGTTTAGCCCCATGAATCTCTGGCCCAAAACCCCAGTTGCACGGGCTAAACCGACCAACGCCAGGAACGACTCCTTCAAGTTCTGTGAATTGAGTTGTTATTGCTGCGCGTGCAGTCTCTGCGCTTATTAATCGCGGATTTCGCAACTCGAGAGCAAACTCAGCCAGATCGTCAACGCACGAAATAACGTCCGCAGCGCTTGACCCATTGAGCAAACTGTTGAACATTTTAAGAGGCGAGAATACTGCTTCATTTAAATATTCACTAAAAGTAATGCCTGTGACTGCCTCAAGATGCTCGCTGATCATTTCATAACCAGTATTTGAATAGATTCGTTTTCGTGCTGGGCTGATAATCGGCACGGTGCCGTCGAAACTGTAGCCACCTGCGTGCGCCAACAAGTGGGCGAGTGTGCAACCGTCTTGTCCGACCGCCGCATCAAGACTCGTCGAACCTTCTTCGATTGCTACATGTGCGGCCCATGCTGTGAGCAATTTTGAAACTGAAGCGATCCGAGTAGTCCTTGCCGTGTCGCCGTATTTATGTAGTTGCCCTTGACGATCAATGACAGCAATTGATGTGTTGGGTGCAGGCCACTCCCGTGCGAGTTCAAAAGCCCGCATTGGGCTATTTTGCTGAGCGGATTAGTTCGGCAACTTGAAACGCAAGGTCTAATGACTGTCGCGCATTTAATCGTGGATCACAAACTGATTCGTAGCGAGTATCAAGATCTTCTTGGCTCACAGCTTCTGCGCCACCTAAACACTCAGTTACATTGTCGCCAGTGAGCTCGATGTGAATGCCGCCCGGCCAACTATTTTCGGCACGATGGGCGAGCACGAAACCGGTGATCTCGCGAATGATGTCATCAAACTGGCGGGTCTTGCGTCCGTTTGTTGCGGTAATTGTATTGGCGTGCATCGGATCGCAAGCCCAAACTACTGGGTGTCCTGCATCGCGAACTGCACGAATTAATGGGCGCAATGCCGTTTCGATTTTCGCAGCACCCATCCGAGTGATCAGCGTGAGGCGACCAGGCACGCGCGAAGGGTTAAGAATTTCGCAAAGTGACAAGACATAATCGGTAGTTGTGTCTGGTCCGATTTTGCAACCAACCGGGTTGCCGACGCCGCGCAAAAATTCAATATGTGCGCCGTCGAGTTGTCGAGTTCGCTCACCGATCCACAACATATGAGCCGAACAGTCGTACCAAGTGCCGGTTAAAGAATCTTGGCGAGTCAACGCTTCTTCGTAGCCGAGAATTAGTGCTTCGTGACTCGTATAGAAGTCAACTTCATGCAATGGGCTATGACTCTCTGTATCGATTCCGCAGGCGCGCATAAATGCCAGCGCCCGATCAATTTCTGCGGCAACTTGTTCGTATCGCTGACCAGCCGCACTCGTTGTGACGAACTCTTGGTTCCATGCATGAACGCGGTTCAGATCAGCAAAACCGCCTTTGGTGAACGCACGCAATAAGTTAAGAGTGCTCGCCGATTGATGATAAGCCTGCACCATTCGCTGTGGATCAGGAATGCGCGACTCAATGTGTGGCGCTGGGTCATTAACCATGTGCCCACGAAATGATGCAAACTCTTTGCCCCCGATATTCTCGGTATCACTCGAGCGTGGCTTGGCGAATTGTCCGGCAATTCTGCCAACTTTCACAACCGGCACACCCATTGAATAAGTAAGCATCACTGCCATCTGCAAAATCACACGAAGTTTTTCGCGGATGTTTACAGCAGTGAAATCTTCAAAACTCTCAGCGCAGTCTCCGGCCTGCAACAAAAATGCGTTACCACTTGCAACCTGCCCGAGTGCAGTCAACAACGATCGCGCCTCGCCCGCAAAAACGAGTGGAGGATAAGAAGCGATCTGCTTGAGCGAGTTGTCTAGTGCTGTCTGGTCTGGCCACTTAGGTTGTTGCGCGGCAACATTATTCTGCCAAGAAGACGGTGTCCAGCGACTGGTCGAACTCATGGCTATAACCCTATTACCGCAAAATGCTTCAGACGGTGAGGATTTCTCCGGCGTCGTCTCGAAGTGTGTCAACTGCACGGCTGACAAGGCGACGGGCCGCTTCTGCAGTTACGCCGAGCTCTTCGCCAACTTGACGAAAGCTTTTGCGCTCTCCATCGTGAAGACCAAAACGAGCCTCAACGGCATAACGAGCACGATCGTCAAGTGTGCCGAGAAGTCGGTCTAGTAAATCTGTGTCGACCATTCCCATGACGGCGTCTTCAGGGCTGATGTCTTCGTTGGGTACGAGGTCACCCAAAGTTGCATCGCCGTCTTCGCCGATTGTTTTATCAAGTGAAACCGGAGTTGTTAAACGGTGAAGTTCAGCGTTCATTGCACTCAAGCCTTCAGCATCTCCAGATCCTTGACGAAGAGCCGCACGAAGTGTTGCCGAGCGGTCGCCAGGAATTCGAATGAGGCTCGCTTTTTGATCTAGCGCCCGACCGATGGCCTGACGAATCCAGAAGGTTGCGTAGGTCGAAAACTTGAAACCACGACGCCAGTCAAATTTGTCTACAGCGTGTTCGAGGCCGAGGTTTCCTTCTTGGATTAAATCGAGAAGATCCATTCCTTGCGGCAATGGATACCGACGAGCAATTGAAACAACCAATCGAAGGTTTGAACGAATGAAGCGGTCTTTGGCGCGAGCAGCATTTCGTAGGTCGGCACGAAGTGCGGCGCCACGCTCACCTTTTTCGATGCGCTTGTTGGCTTCACGGCCTGCTTCGATCGCTTTTGATAAATCACGCTCATCTTCAGCATTAAGCAAGGCAACTTTG
>CAMCUE010000173.1 GCA_945878705.1 Ferrithrix thermotolerans DSM 19514
TTTATATTTTTGACCGAGTTAAAGACATGATTGTGTCTGGTGGCGAAAATGTTTACCCAGCAGAAGTTGAGAATGCGCTGATGGCTCATCCGGCTATCGCCGACGTTGCCGTGATCGGAGTGCCTGACGAAAAGTGGGGTGAAGTGCCAATGGCGCTCGTCGTGCGAAAACCAGACTCGCAAGTTACCGAGAACGAGATTCTTGCATTCGCCCGTGAGCGTCTTGCTGGGTTCAAAACTCCGAAAACAGTTGGCTGGATAGAAGTTTTGCCGCGTAACCCAAGTGGCAAGATTCTTAAGAAAGATCTTCGTGAGCCATACTGGAAGGGTCACACCCGTCGAGTTAATTAGCTCGAATTTACGGTCCCTTAAAATCGGCTCAAAATAGAAAGCATTTTTATGAAATTATCAATGATGATTAACTACATTTCGGATTTTCAAACCACTGCTAAGCGGGTTGTTGAACTTGAAAAAGTAGGTCTTGACATTGTTTGGATCGCCGAGGCATACAGCTACGACTCAATATCGCAAGTTGGTTATTTGGCTGCTGTTACAGAGCGCGTGCAAATTGGTACCGGCATTATCAATGTTTATTCGCGCACTGCTGCGTTAACCGCAATGACAGCAGCTGGTTGTGACTATGTCAGCAACGGTCGATTCATTTTGGGACTTGGCGCTTCAGGGCCACAAGTTATTGAAGGTTTTCACGGCATGCCATACGAAAAACCAATGCAACGCACAAAAGAATACATCGAAGTCTGTCGCGAAATTTGGAAGCGTGAGAAGCCACTTAGTTATGACGGCAAGACTGTGCAAGTTCCATTGCCTGCTGGTCAAGGCACAGGGTTAGGTAAACCGCTGAAGTTGATTAATCACCCTGTTCGTTCAGAGATCCCTGTTTGGTGGGCATCACTTAAAGATAAAAGCGTTGAGGCAACTGCAGAAATGGCAGATGGTTGGATGCCTATTTTCTTTTTACCAGAGAAGTATCAAAATGTCTGGGGTAAGTCACTTAAAGCAGGTCTAGCAAAACGTGATGCTTCTATGAAGCCACTTGATGTTTCTGCGGGTGGAATGTTACATATTGATGAGTCGCTGACACCCGAAAAACAAAATGAGGTTTTAGATTTCGCTCGCCCGAGTTATGCACTGTATGTCGGTGGCATGGGCGCACGTGGCAAAAACTTCTACAACGATATTTGTCGCGACTACGGCTATGAAAAAGAAGCGGTTGAGATTCAAGATCTTTATCTTGAAGGCAAGAAGAAGGAAGCAGCTGCTCTAATCCCGGCCGAGTGGTTACAGTTGTCGAATCTTGTGGGCCCGAAAAGTTTTATCAAAGAGCGACTTGGTGCATTCAAAGAGGCCGGTGTAACTGTGTTACAAGTTAATCCGGTTGGCCCAGACCCAGTTCGCGAGGTCGAAATTCTCCGCGGAATTATTGACGACGTCTGAGTTCTTCGCTTAGGTTTTTTCGAACCGTGCGAGTTGCAAACAAATAAATAAGCGAAGCACAAACTGCGAGCAATGCGAACACGGCAATAGTGCCGCGTGCGCCAATGTATTCAGAGACAACTCCTGCTAGCAAACTGCTGAGCCCAAGCGAAAGAGTAATTAATGCAAAGTCGCCAGCCAACACGCGTCCGCGCATTTCATCTGGGCAACGCACTTGTAATCCATATGTTGAAAGCGTCCATTGTGCGCCGCCACCCAGGTGTGCAAAACCGATGCACACACAGGCAAGAATAAAAATTGGTGAAGCGGCGGCAGCGAGATACCCGCCTGCAAATCCCAGACCAGCGATGCCACAGACGAGGATCACTTTTGAGAGGTCATTTTTGACAAAACGCGCCGCCAATAGCGGCCCGAGTGCACTACCTAAGCCGCGCAGTCCGAGCATGATTCCGCGACCTGCGTCGCCACGATTGAACGAGTCAGCGGCAAAAACTGCAAGTTGACTGACGACTCCAGCGCCGACGGCAAATGTCATCTTTGACATCAATAGTGACATGATTGCTGGATCAGATTTTGCGAGGTGTAGTGCTTCGTGCATATCTGAAATCGGACGGATTTTTTTACTGTGATTTGCCGCACGAGCTTCTTGCATTGGGCGATTGACGAGAGCGATTAACCCAGCAGCGACAACAAAAGTTGCAATGTCGGCGATGAATGCTGCCTGTCGACCGAAAACTTGTGAGAAGAATCCGCCGATGCCTGCGCCCACAGCCAGCATTACGCCCCAACTGCTGCCAAATAATGCGTTGGCTTGTCGAAGTTCGTCCGGATCGCGAGCCAAGTTGGGAATCGCTGCTTCAAGTGCTGGTCTTACGAATGAGGCAAGTGCTGCGATCATGCTCTGGGCGACGAAAGCAATCCACACACGCGAGTCGCCAATAAATAAGAATCCACACGCTGCAAGTGCTTGCAGAATTGAAACAACGATTAAAACTTTGCGACGATCATGTTTGTCAGCAACTGGTCCGCCGATCGGTGAAGCCAAAAATGATGGTAGTGAAAATGCTACTAATAATAGAGAGACCAAAAATTTTGAACCAGTTATGTCTTGAACCAAGCCTGCTAATGCAACGAATGTAAACCAATCGCCGATGAACGAAAGATTTTGGGCAACGAACAGTAGACGTAATTCTCTATTAACTCTTAAAACTTTAAACAATTTAGTTGCCCATCTTTTTCTACCAAGTTGGAGCAAAATTTGTTCTGCCTGAGCGACAATGTCGCGAACCAAATCGCCAGCGGGCATCAAACTGCTGATAGCACCGGCGCCTTGGCCAGCGGGGTAGAACTCGCGCGATGTATCAACTTGTGTGCCGTTTGGGTATCCGAGATGATTTACATTTGCTTGCGACGATGCAATTGCTTGATGTGGAAAGGTTTTTATTTCTTGCGGATGTTGCTCGTAATGGTTAGTCCATTCATTGCGCACAACTCGACATGGCTTGCCCGTGTACGAGCGACTAATAACTGTGTCATCTTCGCGACTCGTGACTAGCGCTTCTTTGTATCCATTTACTGCTCGTGCTTCTGGTGTGGCGATGAATCTTGTGCCGATCCAAACTGCATCGGCACCAAGTGCAAGAGATGCCGCTAGTCCGCGACCATCAAACAAACCCCCGGCCGCAACAACTGGCACGCGTGCCGATACTGCGTCAACAACTTGCGGCACGAGTGCCATAGTTGCAACGAGCCCGGTGTGTCCGCCAGCTTCAGTGCCTTGGGCGACAACAAAATCACAACCACTTGCAACTGCTGAAACTGCGTGACGAACTTTTCCACACATTGATCCAACCAAGATGTTGTGGCTGTGTAACAGGTCGATTGCGTCGCGTGGCACACCAAGACCGGCGACGAAGATTCTTGCGCCGCCAGCAACTACATCGCGTATGCCTTGCTCCAAGTGTTGTGGTAGCGCGGTCAACAAGTCGACGCCGAAAGGTTTTTGTGTGAAGGTTTTTAGTGC
>CAMCUE010000174.1 GCA_945878705.1 Ferrithrix thermotolerans DSM 19514
ATGACTTTTGTGTTTCGAGGGTTTTCCATTCGGTAATAACCATTGACGAGTTCTCGAGAGTCTTTGAAGAATGCTTCTCGATCTTCTTGGCTCAAGCCAAGCGCAACAAATCGAGCAGATGGTTCGTATTCTGCTTTAGCAAGTTCAAAATCTTCGCGCGCTGCATCTACTGTGCGCAGTTCAGGTTCGTGAGCCAGCAATAATTCAAGTACTCGGTGTACAAAGTTGCCTTTGACTAAATGGATCTGTGGCGGCTCGGGCAGTTTTTCAATTGATGCAAAACGAAATTGCATTGGGCATGTGCGAAAACCACTGATGCGCGAAGGGGACAATGTCAATGGAATTGGATAAACAGACTGTGACACTAGTTGTTCAATCTACGCACTATTCGTTTGTTGGTGTTGCGTAATCAGGTATGAGTTTGTCAACTTCGCCGATAAGTGAGGCGAGGCGGTCGGGTTGCTGCATTGGGCCAAAGTGTCCAACGTCTGACCATTGGATGAACTTCGCGTTCTGAATCTCTTTGGCGATTAATTCGGACCATGCAGAAGGTTGGTTCGGCGCAACAGCGCCGGTGACGACCCAAGTCGGAACTTGGAGCAGGTGAAGTTGATCCCAAGTTTGATGTGCTGCTCCAGTTTCGTATGTTCGTGCTTCATGCTCGGGAAGGCATTTGAGCACTACTGAACGCTGTTTAGTTTTTGTATTTTCGATGTCATTAAATCCGTACTCGACATAGGCACGAAGAGATTCGTTTTTGAACACGTTCATTGGCGGTTTCGAAGAATAATTTGCTAACGCTTCTTCTCGCGAAGCAAATGTTGTGCGACGGCGACGAGCACCTTCGACGAGCGGGCTTGGCACATGCAAGTCTTTGGATGCCTGACGAAATGTGGCTGGAAAAATAATAGGTTCATAAATAATCAGCGCTTTAAACAGTTCGGGTGCTATCAGCGCGGCCATAATTAAGGCTGCACCACCCATCGAGTGCCCAACAGCGATTATTCGGCCGTGACCGCGAAGCGAATTGGCAACCGCAAGTGCGTCATCACAATAGCCTTGCCACTCGACCTGCCAGTCTGAGTTCAACTTTGAGTCGCCGAAGCCTCGATAGTCAAATGATGTGCAGTCGAATTTGTTTTTTAGAAAATTAACAACTGGATCAAAACATCGACCATGAAATCCTGTGGCATGAGACAATAAAACCTGGCGGTTGGCGCTGGACTTTGAGGAATAGTTATAGACGCTTAGTTGTATCGAGTCCGAAGATTCGATGAAGGTTCGCCTCGGCATTTCAATATTCATAGTCTTGCATTGTGTCAGGTCGTTCAACTATGCTATTCGAATGGCCACAAAGCGCAAACCGACAAAAACATCCGCAAAAAAATCTGCAGCAAAAAAACCTGCAGCAAAGAAAACAACCGCAAAGAAACCTGCTGCTAAAAAAGCAGTATCAGGTGGGTCAACTTTGAAAATCAAAGATCTTGTTGCGGTTGCCAAGCGAGTTGAAGAATCAAAGCGAAAAGCCAAGTCTCCAGCAACAAAAAAAGGCGATTTTGACCTTTTGGCGATATTGACTAAGTGGTTTAAAAAGCTCGTTAACCAAAAATAGGTTCATCGCGGCGATGCCCGTGATAAATGTTGCATTGAATTGGTAGTACGCACTACCGTGTGTCAATGGCCACAAAATCAAAAAAAGTACGCAAGAAAACATCAAAGAACCGCGCATCTAAAAAAGTAGCGAAGAAGACCGCCAAAAAATCTGCCAAAAAGACTGTCAAAAAGACTGTTAAAAAATCGGCGAAGAAGACAGCCAAAAAATCCGCAAAAAAGACTGTCAAAAAAACAGTAAAGAAGACAGCTATAAAATCGGCGAAGAAGAAAGCCGGCAGTAAAAAAGTAACTCGTCCACGGAACCCGCTTTTGGCGATAAAAGATGTTGGTGGGATCGTCCGTTATCACGCAAAGAAGCAGCCAGATGCGTTGTCGCTTGTGCTGGGTGACCGCACTCTGACATGGGCGCAATTACTTTCGCGGTCAGCGCAAGTCGCACAGGGTTTAAAACGAGCCGGAGTAAAAGCCCAGGATCGCGTTGCGTTTTTGGATAAAAACGGCATTGAGCACTTCGAAGTTTTCTACGGATGTGCGTTACTCAACGCAGTCAGTGTTGATATCAACTGGAGACTCGCAGCCCCAGAAGTATTATTTATTGTCAACGACTCGCAGGCCGAAGTGCTAATCGTCGGCCAGGAGTTTGTGCCAGTGCTTGATGCAATCATTGGCGAACTGACTCGGGTCAAAACAATCATCGTGATTGGCGGACACTCGAACCACGACGATTATGAGCGATGGGTCAATGCTCAATCGGCGACCGATCCAAAGGCGCCGACTAAGAGCAGTGATGTTGCGTTTCAGTTGTATTCAAGCGGCACTACTGGTCGACCAAAGGGTGTGATGTTGACTAATGATAATTTCTTCGCACTTCTTCCTGCCGCGCAAAAAATTTGGCATATGTCTGAGAAAACGATAAATCTTGTGGCGATGCCGCTATTTCATATTGGTGGTGGTGGTTGGGCAACGGCAGGACAATATTGTGGCGCGCGCTCAATAATTATGCGGGATATCAATCCTGCAGAAATACTTGCGTGGATTGAGAAGTATCGAATTACTCACGCGTTTATGGTGCCTGCGCTGTTGCAGTTTGCACTTGCAATGCCAAATATTGGCACAACAGATTTCTCGAGCCTTGAACTAATTGCTTACGGGGCATCACCGATTTCTGAATCAGTTCTTGAAGGTGCGATTAAGGCATTCAAGTGTCCGTTTATGCAGGTCTATGGGTTGACAGAAACGACGGGAGTTGTGACGGTTCTTGGGCCAGAAGACCACGACTTGAGTTCAGCCAATAAAGGCCGCTTGCGTTCGTGCGGCAAACCGTTTACGGGCATTGAGTTACGAATCGTAGATTCGGACACCGCGAAAGATGTTCCGCTCGGAGAAGTTGGCGAAATTTGGATTCGGTCTCGCCAAGTAATGAAGGGCTATTGGAATATGCCTGAAGAGACTGCGAAGTCAATCGTTAAGGGTCGGTGGTTTAGATCAGGTGATGCCGGATACTTCGACAAAGATGGCTACGTTTATATTTTTGACCGAGTTAAAGACATGATTGTGTCTGGTGGCGAAAATGTTTACCCAGCAGAAGTTGAGAATGCGCTAATGGCTCATCCGGCTATCGCCGACGTTGCTGTGATCGGAGTGCCTGATGAAAAGTGGGGCGAGGTGCCGATGGCGCTCGTCGTGCGAAAACCAGACACCGAAGTTACCGAGAGCGAGATTCTCACATTCGCTCGCGAGCGTCTTGCTGGGTTTAAGACTCCGAAGACAGTTGGCTGGGTTGAAGTCTTGCCACGCAATCCAAGTGGCAAGATTCTTAAAAAAGATCTTCGTGAGCCATACTGGAAGGGTCACAC
>CAMCUE010000175.1 GCA_945878705.1 Ferrithrix thermotolerans DSM 19514
CTTTCTTCAAAACTTTCTTTCGTCGAGTTAGATCTTGAAAAAGATTTTGGCTGGAGTGATGCTCTAAATGGCATTGACGTTCTGATGCATACCGCATCGCCGTTTCCGCTTGCTTCACCAAAAGATGAAAATGATCTCATCCGTCCGGCAATTGATGGAACAATGCGCGCATTGAGAGCCGCAAAAGCCTCCGGTGTTAAACGAATTATTCTCACCTCGTCAATTGCTGCAGTAAATGGATGCGAGTTGCCGGCTGGGATTAGCGAGTACAGCGAAGCCCATTGGACAGACACCAATCACAAACTTGGGAGTGCCGCTTACACAAAGTCAAAGACGATGGCCGAGAGGGCTGCGTGGGATTTTGTAAAAACTGAGGCCCCAGAATTAGAACTGACAACAATTAATCCTGGGGTTGTCTTTGGCGCTCCGCGTGACAACAATTTCGGTTCATCTGTTTCAGTGATTGAGAGACTTCTCAAAGGCAAAGATCCGATGATGCCAGACTTGAGTTTCGGAATAGTCGATGTGAAAGATGTTGCAAAAATGCATGTTCAATCAATAAACACAGAGGCGACAAAAGGTGAGAGGATTCTTGCACATTCTGGTTCGATGTCATTTATGGATATGGCCTTGGTGATTAAGACTGCTCATCCAAAAAGTAAAATTAAAGTCAAACAGGCGCCTGATTTTCTCATAAAAATACTCTCACTTTTCGATAAAGAAATAAAAAGTGTGGTTTCGCGACTAGGCCGCCCAATGCCGATAAGTAATGCAAAAGCGAAGGCGTTGCTCGGATACAGCTTTATTCCTGCTGAAGTTTCAGTCAAAGAGACCGCTGAGTTTCTCGTGTCTAGAGGTCTTGTAAAAGTTTAGCAACCGTTGGTGGGCGCGATTTGTGTAGTTTTTAGAGGTGACTGAATTTCGATACACCAAGGGCGAGAGGTTGCCGATTGAAGTGTTGGTGTTCGAGATGAGTCCCGAACATGTTGACGAATATTTAGCGATTGACCACGAAATCTGGACACTTGGCGAGGCGACACTGCCGGGCTTCGAACGCATTCCATTTATTTCGAAAGAAGTCTGGCTCGATGATTCGCGTCCGGGGCGGGTGACGATTGTGTTCGTATGGGAGTCGCTTGAAGCATGGATGCGTGTCGGGTCGCCAGAAATTCAGCAGCGACTGCAGTCAGAATTTGAAGCGAAGTTCAAACACCCCGTGCAATTAATCGAAGCATGGCATGAAGACACGAACTTTGGCATTCATCGCTGGAGCCGTTTCGAACGCTGACTTCTAGTTGCTCACACTAAAACCTGCTTGGCGATGTCTTAAAACAAAGATTAATTGTGTCGCTTCTCGAAAATGCGAATTATCACGAACGAAGTGATCGTGGCTGGGCCGATTAGTAGAACCAGCGACTCAGATAATCCGATATTGGTTTCTCGAAATGCGAAATAAATTAATGCGACCATCCAAATTGTTGACGCAACAAGATTAGGAATACGAAATCGTTTTACCTTGATCGTGTGTGGAAACTCGACTTTGCTCAGTGTCAAAAACGAGAGGGTGGTTAAGATCGCGACATTGAGGGATGTATCGTTGCGCATCAGCCAGAGTGTTGGGATGACGAGATTCCATGCGGCAGGAAAACCAGAAAACCAATGGTCGTCTGTTTCGAATTTGGTTTGACTGAACCACATTGCCGAAGATCCGAGTATTGCAGCGATTGCAAGTTGACCAGAAAGTTCACGTGTGACGACGCCGAATTGCCACATAAAAGCGCATGGCACGATGACGCAGGTGACATAGTCAATCACGAGGTCGAGAATGAATCCATCAAAACGTGGATTGAGCGACTTGCTGAGCCACTTGCGCGCGACTGGCCCATCGAGACCATCGATCGCCGCGGCGATCATCATCCACATGATGGCATTTGCTGGTTTGTCGTCAAGAACTGAAACCAACGATGCCATACCGGCAAAAATGCCCGTAACCGTGAGAACATGAATCATCAGATCGACGCGAGTTTCACTGTCTTTGATGATTGTCACGCTGTCAAGGTTACTCTGCGTCTAGAGATGAAACTTTTTCGCCGTCGCATCCTGCTTTCTGGATTGTGGTTGGTTGTTGTGTTGAGTTGGTCGGTTGTGCGTATTGTCGCGGTGAAATTTTGGTTGTCTCAATATGGGATAAACACCGTCGTATTTGCGGTGATTGAGCTGACTTCATCGATGACTTATGGCGTCTCATCTGCGCGCACAGTGTTGGCAATCATCGACAAGCGTCGTAAATCGGCGAAGTCATGGGGTGCTGTTTGTATTCTGGCATATTTGGCGCCAGATGTATATATTTTTTCTGCGGGCAAATCACTGCCGTTGATGTCGTATGTGGTGATCGTTGCGTTGATCGTCGTGGCCGGGGTTGTAGCCGTGGTTGATCTGCGCCACCGCATTAACAGATCGGTTAGTAATTCTCGGTTGAAGAGCAAGTGATTTCACTTGAATGGATATTCTGAAGGTGTGGTAGCGCAAAAGAGTGGTGATCGGTCAGCATATTTTGGTGCGATCGAGAAGAAGCACGGTCAGCCGATGCGCTACTGGCATGGCGTAATGGCCGAACTAGTTGACGAAAAATACGCTGAGCAGATTGCATTTCTTAAAGAAAACCATGGTTTTAGTCAGGCTCATGCCAATGCGCTGGTGATGTATTCGAGAGGGTCAAAAACTTCAAAACGATTTAATAATCTGACTGACTATCTAGCGCCACATGACGCAGTAACAAAAAAGACAGTTCGTGCAATTTTCAAAGCGATTACCGGTGCGAATCCAAAGATGAAATTAGTAATCGCATGGAATCAGCCAATGTTGAAGCTGGATGACAAATATATTTTTGGTGTGATGGCTGGCAAAAATCACATTCTGATTGCGCCATGGAGCCCGAGTGTGATCGCAAAGTTCGCGCCGAAACTTAAAGGCTTCGAAGTAAATAAAAAAACAATCCGTATCCCAAGCGATTGGAAAGTCGATGCCAAGTTGTTGCAGGCGATGGTTAAAGAATGTCTGGCTCAATCGGATTAGGCTTGTAATTCAGTTCGTAAAAGGAGACACCGTGTCGCGAGTTCAACTAGCACTCAATGTCAGCAACTTAGAAGTGGCAATTGAGTTCTACTCAAAAATGTTTAATACGAAACCAGCAAAGGTCAAAGAGGGCTACGCGAACTTTGCGATTGTTGAGCCGCCGCTTAAGTTAGTTTTAATTGAGACGAAACGTACGCAAGGTGTTGAGTATCAGCACATCAACCATCTTGGAGTAGAAGTCGAAGATTCCGAGCAAGTTGAGCAAGCAATCAACCGATTTTCAGATCTCGGGCTCGTCGACAAAATTGAAAAAAATGAAACTTGCTGTTACGCAGTGCAAAACAAGGTTTGGGTCAACAGCCCCGACGGTGCACCATGGGAGTACTACAC
>CAMCUE010000176.1 GCA_945878705.1 Ferrithrix thermotolerans DSM 19514
TCGTGGTAAGGGTAGTTCGACTTCAAGTACGTTGACATTCACAGTTACCGGTGATGAACCTATAAAATGTTCGACGCTTTCTTCAAATTTCGATGAAGATTTTACTTGGGAAAAGATCTCATTTATCGGCGCGATGGTTCAGACTTCAACCACGGTTTGTGCTTTCACTGCCTTTGCCACAGCAGAACGAGACAACGATGACCACATAGCGACTTTGCGTGCTTCGGCAAATTTCTCAATAACCGACACCGCCGGAAACGCCCAAAGAACGCTTTTGGGATCGCCACAATCAACGACTGTCAGACGAGCCTAGATATCAGCCACCGACGTGGCTTTTTTGACTAATATTTGGTGATGACTAAAAGGCTCGTTGGCTTATTCGTAGGGTTGTGTTTACTTGGAGGCTTGCAAACTCAGGCCCTGGCTGCTGCCAGCGCTGGTGGTAAGTGCCGTTCAACTGGCAAAATCGCGGTCGTTGGTACAGCAAGATTCGTTTGCGCCAAAGTTGGTAAAACTAAAGTTTGGGTTGCACTTGATAGTGCTTCGTTCAAAGCGCCAGTTATTACTTCAGTGATAATTGCTCCGAGTGTTACTTCTAGCTATTACTTGCAAGGGCAGTTTATAAATATTCTTGTAACGTTTGACGCTGGTGTAGTGGTGACCGGATCACCACAAATTTTTCTTGACTCTGACACCATCGGAAAGATGACCTACTTCGGTGGCACGGGCTCACAAGTGCTGTTGTTCTCTTACGCGACCGTAGCCGGAGATGTCGACAATGTTGGGTTTGGGCTTAAGGCTAATTCACTTGTTTTAAACGGCGGAACGATTAACTCAATGAACGGAACACCCGCGACTTTAACGCATCTTGGGATTGCAAGATCTGCGACGCGGAAACTTGGCCCGACCGCGCCAGCAGTTACTACAACTGTGACCACTGTTGCTACGACCGTTACAACTGTTGCCACGACCGCTACGACTGTTGCTGCAACCACGACTACCACCACTGTCGCCTCAAGCGCGGCACCAAAAATTACTTCAGTTGCTTTCAAAGAACCGGGCGGAAAATGGATACCCGGTCAAAATGTTCAAGTAAGAGTTATTTTTGACCTGCCAGTTGTTATTACTGGTTCGCCGTACATCTCAGTTCTATCCGATGCAATTAATAAATTGACTTACCTGGAGGGTTCGGGTGGAGTGAGTTTGATATTTAGTTACACGGTGATTTCTGGAGACATTGACAACACCGGTGTCGGAATAGCGGCTAATTCAATAGTGCTCAACAGTGGCACTTTGAAATCATCTTCTGGGGTGGTTGCAGTAGTGACGCACGCGGCGGTCGATCGCTCATCTTCACGAAAAATTCTCGCGTCGTAATTACTGAAAAGACTCAATTATCGGTCGGTTAGATTTTCGATTAGCAGTTGTTTCTGGCGCGGCACAAGGTATCGGGCTGGAGACTGCAAAGCTTTTTGACGAGACGGGTTGGGCGTTATCTCTCATTGATCTAAAGCCCATTGACACAAAGCTGTTCAAGAATGCCATTGCGTTCACTGGTGATATCACTGACGAAAAATTTGTCTCATTAACTGCGACCGAGAGTCTCAAGAAGTTCGGACGAGTTGATGCGTTAGTGAATAACGCAGGTATCTCAAATATCGCATCGGCTCTTGAAACAACTGCTGATATTTATCGCCAGGTACTTGAAGTAAACCTTGTCGCACCATTTCTGCTGGCCAAAGCGTTTGGGCAAATAATGCTTGACGCTGGTTCCGGCAGCATTGTAAATGTTTCGTCAGTTGCGGGGTTGCAAGGCATAGCCGATCGGTCGGCATACAACGCAAGTAAGCACGGGCTAATCGGTCTTACTCGAACTCTGGCTGTTGAGTGGGGCGCCAGAGGAGTGCGAGTTAATGCGGTTTGCCCTGGTTGGGTGAAAACGGAAATGGATCACAAAGATCAAGCAGGTGGCTCTTACACCGATCTTGACATTACCGATCACGTGCCGATGGCGCGATTTGCTCGCCCAGAGGATATTGCTCAGGCAATCGTCTGGCTATGCGACAGTTCTAAATCTGGTTTTGTCAACGGAGTTGTATTGCCTGTAGACGGTGGATGGACTGCAGATGGATCGTGGCAGTCGTTAAGACTGAAGCAGCGAGGCTAATCTAAGATTTATGGTTGATCAAAGCGGTTGGGTTACTAATACTGGCGACCAACTCTCCGAGCTGAAAGTGCTCGCTGAATTGAAGACACTTTTGAGTGATTATAAATTTGCTTCGTCGGTTGAGCAAAATACTCTCGTCTACGACTGCGAACGTTTGGTGCCACAGATTTCAAGTCGAGATGGACGTCGAGCGGTGATGGCTGAACTTGGTCGTGCATTGCTTTCTGGCCCAGGCATTGTTGCTTTCAAGGGCATGTACCCGGATACTGCAATTGTTGATCGGGTTTCTGATGTCTATTGGCAGATCATCGAAGAGCAACATGCGCGAGGTGAAGCAAAAGGCGATCACTATGCGAAACCAGGGTCTAATGATCGTGTTT
The DNA here is from genome assembly GCA_945878705.1 of Ferrithrix thermotolerans DSM 19514. Classification (GTDB taxonomy): domain Bacteria; phylum Actinomycetota; class Acidimicrobiia; order Acidimicrobiales; family Ilumatobacteraceae; genus BACL27. The sequence goes on from CAMCUE010000176.1 coordinate 2,548, forward strand.
GGAATGTTCAGGAAAAACTTGCATTGCGAGACCCTGAAGCCTTCGTCGACTATTACGCCAATGACTTTATTTCGTTAGTTGCAACTGCTTGGCTTGGTCCCGCCTACCAGATCACAACTCAAGTAAACGTTGTTAACCCTGGCGGTGACGCGCAACAGCCTCATCGGGACTACCACCTCGGGTTCCTGACAGATGAAACGGCGATGGATTATCCGACGCATGTGCACCTACTGTCGCCAGTTTTGACTTTGCAGGGTGCGGTTGCGCACACAGATATGCCTCGCGAGACAGGGCCAACTATGTATCTACCGCATTCTCAAAAGATGGTCTCTGGCTACGTTGCTTGGCGAAATCCAGAGATCAAAAAGTATTTCGCTGACAATTATTCACAGTTGTCATTAGATAAAGGTGACGGTGCCTTTTTTAATCCTGCAGTATTTCATGCTGCTGGTACTAACAAAACTAAAGATATTAAGCGGATGGCTAACTTGACTCAAATAGGATCGGCGTTTGGGCGGACACTTGAAACTGTCAACCGACAACAGATGTCAATATCGATTTATTCGGTCTTACAACAGCGCAAGTCGGCAGGTTGGTCTGAAGTTGCACTTGAGAATGTAATTGCCGCTTGCTCTGAGGGTTATGCCTTTCCTACGAATCTTGATCGCGACCCTCCGTTACACGGTCTAGCACCCCAGTCTCAAGCCGATTTTGTTCGTCAGGCGTTACGCAACGGTGATTCGCCACAGCAACTATGCGCCACGCTGGATGCGTTATTGACTCGCCAACAGACTGACCGCATTTAGTTAACAATTGCGACTATTGTTTTAGCAAGTCAACTACTCACTTGTGGGTACAAATCAGATGGAGAATCTAATGGCTAACAAAGAACAGAAAAG
>CAMCUE010000177.1 GCA_945878705.1 Ferrithrix thermotolerans DSM 19514
ATCGTGAGCGATCTTGTTACTTAGAGCCTGAAGTGTCTTCCATTTAGTTACCAGTGTCGTCGGAATAATCGGTCGTGGCGGATCTTCGGCACGTCGAAACTCGTAGACAAACGTGCTCAGCAAAGATGCCAACTCGGCTGCGTTTAAGTCGTCGAACAACCCGACCGTCAGCGCTTCAGCGACTACTAGATCTAACTCGTGAAAGATTCTTGCAAGAGTTCGACCTTGATCGGTCAAGTTCCATGCTGAAACGTATCCACGCCGTTGCATTAACTGAACCAGTTCATCGAACTTTGCACTCACCGACTGTACGGATTTATTGATTCGCGCTTCCATGGTCGCGAGTTCATTATCGATTCGGTCTGCAGACTTAGCGGCAATCAAGCGCCTACGCAAGTCTGGATCTTGTGAAACTGCGTGCGATAACTCAGTGAAGTTTTTTGACGCCGATGACTTTGTATGAAGTTTGTTTGGTTTGGTACGCATCACACGCAGTGCGACTTCTTTAATAAATTTTGGGCTGGTGAACGCGAATGACTCTGGCAAGACAATGTGGCCTTGTTTGATTGGCGGAGTATCGAAATCTCCAGCCTGCAGTTGTAAAACTGCTTTAGTACTCGCAACTAAGGTCAATTTCGTTCCGTTCACGCGTTGAGCAGTTGCAATAACAGCGGCTTTAGTTTCACGACCTGATTTCGGCACAAGAATCAGATCTCCAGGTTTGAGCGAATCAATAGCCTCAATAACTTGTCGCGCATCTGGGCGAATTTCAAAAGCGTTGCGATATTCGTCGATATCTCCAAATGGGCTGGTGGCCTGTTCGCGAAGTCGGTCTCGCTCTTTACTTCGGCGTGTGATTCGAGCCTGCAATTCAACGACATCTCGCCCGCTTTGAAATTGGGCGAACGAAAGATTCAACAGGTGATGTGCCTCTTGGCGCGAATGAGTCTGAATCAAATTCGCTGCCATGTTGTAGGTGGGTCGAAACGCCGATGTCAATTTAAAAGATCGACTCAACGCCAGTGCAGCGACCTGCTCAAAAGAAACGAATTGGTTATAAAGCACCAATGCATGCCCAACGGTGTCTATACCCCGTCTGCCTGCACGCCCAGTGAGTTGCGTGTACTCCGAGGCCTTGAGCGGTTGGTGGTGCTCGCCAGTAAATTTCGTAAGTTTGTCGATTACGACAGCCCTTGCTGGCATGTTTAATCCGACTGCCAGTGTCTCGGTAGCAAAAACTAAACGTACTAATCCGCGGATGAAACACTCTTCAACGATTTCCTTAAATGCGGGGATCAGCCCGGCATGATGGGCGCCAATACCTGACTCAAGTTGATTGGCAAACTTTGAGAAACTCAGAGCAGCAAGATCATCGTCACTGAAATTAGTCACACGCTGATCGATAATTTCAGAGATTTCAGTTCGCTGTTCTGGTGTAGTTAATCGTATTCCAGCTCGCACGCATGACTCTGCGGCTTCGTCACATTGGTTGCGACTAAAAATAAAAACAATTGCCGGCAACAAATCTTGTTGCTCTAACAGTTCAGCTACTTCAACTCGGGTTGGCGCAAACAACCTCGAGCGTTTGGCCGCAGGTTTAGTGCGTCTCTCTTGGCGATTTTGTGATTCTTGATGCGATCGGTAATTGCCGCGTTGTGCTGCTTGTGTTGCGTGTTGCTCAAGTCGAGTTACTTCGGGGTTCGCTTGTCCGTTTACGATCGTCTCAAACATCGAAACTTGGTGTGTTGATGCGTCTCCAACTACGAAATGATTAATCAAATTAACAGGTCGCTTTTCTTCGACTATCGCCACGGTGCGGCCGCGCACAGTGCTCAACCATTCTGTAACTTCAGTGGCGTTAGAGACGGTGGCTGATAAACAAACCAGCTGCACCGTTGGGTCAAGATGAATAATTACTTCTTCCCATACAGGCCCCCGATAGGCATCTTGCAAGAAGTGAACTTCGTCGAGCACAACCACCGCAAGACGATTCAGCGCCTCAGACCGAGCGTAAATCATGTTGCGCAACACTTCGGTAGTCATCACCAAAATCGGTGCAGATGTGTTGATGCTGTTGTCACCAGTTAATAATCCGACTTCTGATTTGCCATAGTGCGCAACCAGATCATTGAATTTTTGATTCGACAACGCCTTGATTGGTGCCGTATAAAACGCTCGTTGCTTTTGCTGAATAGCGACGTCTATGGCGTATTCTGCAATTAAGGTTTTGCCTGATCCAGTTGGTGCTGCAACTAAAACCGAACTGCCTGCGTCTAAAGCATCAATCGCGTCAAGTTGAAATTTGTCTAAGGCAAAGTTGTATCTCGCAATTATTGATTCTCGACTTGGACGCGACATTAGATTCTGTAACTAATCTGAGGTCACTCCTCGTCGGCGAATCACTAGGAAACCGATAAGGATTGCAACAAAATACATAACCGTTAGAGGTAACCCAAGTGCCAACAACGTAATTGGATCACCGCTGGGCGTGATAATTGCAGCCATGAAGAAAATAGCGACAATCGCATAACGCCATTGTTTGATTAATGTGCGCGGTGTCAGAACTCCGACTAGTTGCAAAAAAACAATAAGTAGTGGAGAGAGGAATCCCACCCCGAATGCCAAAATCATCAAAGTAACAAGACTGATGTACTTGGTTATTTGAAATGCTTGATTGACTTCTGTGCCTGACCACGAAATTAAAAATTGCAATGCTTTTGAAAGTGTCCAATATGCAATTGAACAACCAAGACCGAACAGAACAACGGCAGAAGCGATGAACGGTATTGTGTATTGCTTTTCCTTCTTGTTCAAGGCAGGCACGATGAATCTCCAAAGGTGCCAGAGCAATACAGGCAGCGCCAAAATCAAGCCGCCGTACCCTGCTATTTTCATTCGTGCCGACAGGCCATCTAGAGGTCCAAGCGCGAATAATGATCCGTCACATTTGAAATCTGGACGACTTGCGCAAAGGTCACGGTACGGTTTTGTTAAGAATTTTAAAACTGGGTCATAAAATGCAAGCACTCCAGCGGCGCCAAGAGCTACTGCCAAAATTGAGCGGATAAGGCGCATTCGCAGTTCGGCAAGGTGCTCAATCAGCGACATTGCATTCTGCCCGTCGGCATTCTTGGCTTCAGATTTAGTTGCCATTGGCGGGTTTCTTTTTCGTAACTGTCTTTTTCGTTACTAACTTTTTTGCACCAGTCTTTTTGGAAACTGACTTCTGGGCTGATTTCTTGGCTGATTTTTTGGCTGGAGTCTTGGTTGATTTCTTTGCTAGTTTTTTCACAGGCAGTTTCGTTGTTATCGGCATTTGTGCCTGTTGCTCACTGTCGGTCAGCTCTTGTTCGTCATCGTTGTACTCTAAACGATTCACTTCGCTGTGTTTGCTCGTGTCGTCTTTGCGTTGTTGCTCGATTTTGGCTGCATTGGCGAT
>CAMCUE010000178.1 GCA_945878705.1 Ferrithrix thermotolerans DSM 19514
GCACGCCACCGCCAGCGATAATCAATGGTCGCTTAGCATTCTTCAAAACCTCAACAGCATTCTTCAACTCAGTTTCATCTGCACGAGGTCTAATTATCGTGTGTATGACTTTTTCAAAAAACACTTCAGGAAAGTCAAAACTCTCGGCTTGAACATCTTGCGGTAAACCTATAAACGCAGGGCCACATGTTGCAGGGTCAAGCATCGTCGAAACCGCGTGTGGCAAAGAATGCAACAACTGTTGTGGTGCAACAATTCGATCCCAATATCGCACGACTGGCTTGAACGCATCGTTTACAGTGATTGAAGGATCACTGAAGCTCTCGCCTTGTTGCAAAACTGGGTCCGGTATTCGGTGCACGAATGTATCGCCAGACAAAAACAAAACTGGTAAACGATCAACGTATGCAACGCCTGCTGCAGTAACCATATTTAGAGCGCCTGGCCCAATTGAAGATGACGCGACCATAATCTGTTGGCGTCGTTTTGCTTTGGCGAACCCGACCGCAGCGAGCGCCATACCTTGTTCGTTTTGTCCACGCCAAGTGCGAATATTTTTTCGCTCTTCGTCGAGCGCAACACCGAGACTAGTTACGTTGCCGTGGCCGAAAATTGCCAAAACTCCCGGGAATAATTTTTCTTCGCGACCGTTAATCAGAATTCGTTGCGCGACGAGAAACTTTACAAGTGCCTGTGCAGTGGTTAATCGAATTGTTTTCATGGACGAACAATACGCGCTGCACGTGCAATCGCACCAGCCACATCTCCATCTTTTGGAAACAGAAGTGACCGTCCGACAACTAAGCCTCGAACATTAGGTACTTTCATCGCCCGCTCCCATGATGAATAAGTCGCATCAGGGTCTGGCCCTGGTGTGCCGCCCAAGATCAATCCTGGCAAAGTTGTCGCTGCCATCATTCGTTCAACTTGCGAACCTGCCGGCACTTTCAGCCATGTGTATGCAGATGATGAACCGAGACCAGATGCAATTGAAACCGCTCGCAATAATTTGTCATTGTCGTCAATATATTTTGCCGGACCACCGTTGCCACCGGTATAAGGCAGAGGCTCAACCATTATCGGCAGTTTTAAATCTGCCATTTGCGTGACTACTTTGGCACACGCTTCGATAGTCGGGCCAGTGCCTGCGTCATCATCAGCGAGGCGCAATAAAACTTTTCCGCCGTCGAGACCACGAGATGCAATGTCTTGCGGTGTGTAAGCCGTCATCCGATCATTAAGTTCCCAACTTGCGCCCATTATCCCGCCACGGTTCATAGTGCCGAATACAAGTTTGTTGTCAAGCACACCGAGTAGCGCAAGTTCGTCAATCACATCAGCACTACCCAGCACACCATCAACTTGTGGATTTTCTAAAGCGACAAGTAATGCTTCAAGCAACTTACGGCGATCTCCCATCGCAAAAGGATCGTCACCGACGCCGAGCATTCCGCGTGCGGTGTGATCCGCTGCAACGATAAATAACTGAGAATCAGTAAGTAATTTTCTACGATTGCGACTTTTTAGAGCCTTTGCCGCCGCATTCGGGCTTCGAAGACGCGCTTCAATTAAGCCGAGCCACTGATCATCACGCATTATCTAATGTTTCAACCGTTGTGCCAAAACACTGTCTACGCAGCGTGGACACGACCGGACATCAACTCAATTAGGCGCTCGTATGTGAGATCTTGTTTTTCAAAATGCCCTACTGATTGACCGCGATTAAGAATCAAGAAACGATTGCCAACTGGCAACGCATGCTGTGGGTTGTGCGTGATCAGAATAACGCCGAGATCGCGCGCCGCTGCTGCCTTAACATAACCCAGCACTAGATCCGACTGACGCACACCGAGAGCAGATGTTGGCTCATCGAGAATCAACACGCGAGCACCGAAGTAAACCGCACGGGCAATTGCCACACTCTGACGCTCACCCCCTGACAAAGTTCCGACTGGTTGGTCGATATCGCGAACATCAATACCCAACTTTGCCATTTCTTCTTTCGCTGTGGCTCGAGCAAACTTGGTGTCGAGCAAATTGATCGGGCCAAAACGTTTTGTTGGTTCTGAACCAAGAAAGAAGTTTCGCCACACTGACATTAATGGAGCCATCGCCAAATCTTGATACACAGTTGCGATACCTAGTGAGCGCGCTTCACGAGGTGATTCAAATGAAACCTCGTGGCCTTCAAACAAGTACTTGCCAGTACTTGGTTTATGCAAACCGCTGATTATTTTAATAAAAGTTGATTTGCCGGCGCCGTTGTCGCCAAGCACGCAAGTAACTTCGCCCGCTTTAACAGTCGTTGAAACATTCTCAAGCGCTTTAACGTTTCCGAAATATTTACCAATATTTTGAAGTTCAAGTAGCGGAGTTGAATTGCTCATCGTTGTTCGTTCGCTTTCTTTCTAACAAAGTTGTTTACGAGCACTGCGACACGCAACACTGCGCCCAAGAAGATGCACCGTCCGTCTTGGTTCCATTGCGCAGCGGGGATTCCGTTTTTAGATATAGCCATAATTAACGCACCGAGAGAAGCACCAATAACCGAGCCGTAACCACCAGTCATTAGATTGCCACCTACGACTGCTGCAATGATGTATTCAAACTCTTGACCGTCGCCCTGTTGCGCTTGAACCGAGTTAAGTCGCATCAAAATCATTGCACCAACGAATGCGCCCATCAGCGAAGTTGCCATAAACAACGCCGTCTTGACTTTGTCTGCCGGTACACCAGTTGCACGTGCGGCGTCTTTATTGCCACCGACGGCAAAGATCCAGTTGCCATATTTGGTTTTGGTCAAAACGAATGAACCGACTGCAGTGAAGAACAGCCACCAGAATACCGACATTCGAAACACGCCGTCAGAAAATAGAAGTCGTGTGCCAAGGGCAATTGACCCGATGATCATGCCTATTAGGACGAGTCGTTTACCGAATCGATCGGCATTCGAGTCAGCCAAAGTTCTTTTCTGCTGCGTAGCCTCAACAAGAGTTGTAGCAAGCACGAGGGCTGCACCAATTAAAAGCGTTGTGAAGATTCCGCCACGGAATCGAGGTGCACTTGAATCGGCCCGGACTGCAAACGCAACGACTACAAAACATGCCGACATCAATACACCTAAATTAATAAAGTGTTTTGTCGAATGCTTACTGGCGATACTTCGAGCACGATATAAACAAGTCGCCGCACCAGTACCAGCCACTGTTATCAAAACTGCACGCACTGCTTGAACTGTTGTCAATTGGAACAATGAGACAATGCCAATAAGCGAGACTAGACAGATGATTGGAAGCCGAACAACAATTAACGCCACTGCTTTGGCGCGAAATTCAACATCGCCGCGCATTACTTGACGCACAAAGAACCAAAGTGGCAAAGCACCTGCAGCAACTGCGACAGCGAGTCTCAACC
>CAMCUE010000179.1 GCA_945878705.1 Ferrithrix thermotolerans DSM 19514
CGTTACAAGGCAACTTCGCCTACTCGTTTTTGTTAGGGATACTGGCGGCGGTAAACCCTTGTGGCTTCGTTCTTTTGCCGACTTATCTTTTATTTTTTTTGGGGATGCGCGAAGAAACTGATCTCAGCACAAGTGAGCGCATTCGTCGAGCATTGGTCGTAAGTTCGGGTGTTTCAGTTGGGTTTCTCGGAGTATTTCTTGTTATCGGGATCATTTCAAGATTGTTCACTCAATGGATTGAACTCAACGCAAAATATGCATCGTTTTTGATTGGCTTTGCATTGCTCTTCGCCGGTCTACGAATGATGACGGGTTGGATACCAAAATTTGCGATGCCACAAATCGGTGGTGGTCAAAATAGAAATTTTCGCACGATGACGATCTACGGAGTTGCGTATGCCGTCGCTTCAATCGGTTGCACGATTGGTTTTTTAACCACCGCAGTTTTTGGCTCAATTGCAGTTCACGGATTCATTTCGGGTGTAGTCAGCATCTTGTTGTACGGCCTAGGGATGGCGATGCTTGTGATGGCACTTACCGTAAGTTTGGCGTTCGCAAAAACTGGCTTAGTTGCAGTGATAAAAAGTCGAATGAGAATTGTTGAACGCCTTGGTGCAGTCTTCGTAACTTTCACCGGCTTCTATTTAATTTGGTATTGGTTCGCGGCGATAAACGAAAGATCTTCAACTGTGTTTGTTTCAAAAGTTGAGAACTACCAAACAATAGTTATATCGTTCCTACAAAATCAAGGTGCGATACCGCTTGCAATTCTTCTCTCTTGCGTCATAGTAGTAGCAATTTTTCTCGGCACTCAGAATCGGATAAAAATCAAATGATGTTCGCCAAACTGCTTGCCCACCCAGAAGTTGAAGAAGTTGTCAAACTGCGCGGCAAGTTTGGCTTCATGGCGTATCACGGTGGTGGGCTGGAACACTTAACTGATGTCATTGCGCAACACGCAGCAGAGCAGTCAAATTCCTCTTATTACGGTGTGCACCAACCACGCGGCCTCAAGTGGCATGTGCCATCACATCAAATCTCGCCAGATTTTTCAACATCGCTACAAAAGTTCATCAATCATGTTGACATCGTTGTGACGATTCACGGATTTGGTCGTGAAGGGTTTTTCACTTCGCTATTACTCGGTGGACGAAATCGAAACTTGGCGGGGCACCTCAGCACGCACTTAAAACAGCATTTGCCGATGTACGAGATCTGTGACGATCTAGAGACAATTCCAAGTGATCTGCGCGGATTGCACGACGACAACCCGGTAAATCTTCCGCGACTAGGTGGTGTACAACTTGAACTTCCTCCACGAGTGCGAGGAGTCGGAAGATTTTGGAAAGACTGGATCGGAGACGGTCTGACACCTCACACAGAATCGTTGATTACTGCGCTCGTCTCAAGTTCAATTGCCTGGCAGAATCAAAAATAATTACGGGGCCAGACGCTCAATACTCCACGGCGAACCGTGATCTTTACGAGTGTATAAAAATCGATCATGCAATCGACTAGGTCGTCCTTGCCAAAACTCAATTGCTGTTGGCACGATGCACCATCCGCCCCAAGTATCTGGTCGCGTGACTGGTTTATCGACAAACTTTTCACGAAACTCAACAAGTCGTTGTTCTATGAAGCCACGGCTTGGGATCACTTGCGATTGTGGTGAAGCCCATGCACCAATTTGAGATTCGCGCGGACGAGACGCAAAATATTCATCACTGTCGTTGGCTGAAACTCTTTGCACAGTTCCGCGAAGTCGTACTTGGCGATGCAAATCAAGCCAAGCAAATACTGCACTGGCAACTGGATTAGTCACAAGTTGCAGACTTTTTGCACTGTCGTAATTAGTGTAGAAAACAAAACCGTCTTGTGTCACACTTCGCGCCAACACAACACGCGAGTCAGGTGCCAAATGTTTATCAATGGTTGAAACAGTCATTGCGTTTGGCTCAGCAACGCCCGCACTCGCTGCCCCTTCGTACCAAATATTCCACTGCACAATCGGATCAATATCTAAATCGGCACGATCCAAACCTGCCGTTTCATATTGCACCCGACGATCACGCAAACTCATGATTTAGTTTGTGAACTGGCTGGGATTACTTTTGCGCCACGCATGTATGGTTGTAGAACTTGCGGTATCGCAACTGAGCCATCGGCTTGGCGAAAGTTTTCAACAATCGCAGCCCAAACACGGGGCACAGCCAATGCCGATGCATTCAAAGTGTGGGCAATTTCACTACCCTTTTCGCCTGCATGTTTACAACGAATATCTGCTCGGCGCGCTTGATAGTCACTGAACCAACTGATTGAACTTACTTCTAACCATTGATCGCAACCAGGTGCATAAACTTCAATATCAAAACTTCGGTGATGCGATTGACCGAGATCGCCAGTACAGATCTCAAGCACGCGATAAGGCAAACCAAGTGCAGCAATTGTTGCCTCAACACGATTCGTTAGTTCAATCAACATCTCGGGCGCCTGTTGCGCTGTGGTCACAGCAAGAATTTCAACTTTGTCAAACTCATGTGTGCGCAACATTCCGCGTGTATCGCGACCCGCAGAGCCAGCCTCACGACGAAAACACGATGTGTGCGCCATATATCGAAGCGGCAGATCTTGGGCGTTCAGCGTTTCGGCTGCGTGCAAACTTGTCAGCGGTACTTCCGCAGTTGGAATACACCACAGATCATCACGCTCAATTGCAAACGCATCATCTGCAAACTTCGGCAACTGGCCAGTAGCGGTCAATGTGCTGGATAAAACCAAACTAGGTGGACGAATTTCTTCAAATGCGTCAGCATTGCGGTCAAGAGCGAGTTGACACAACGCTCGCGCCATAGTTGCCCCAAGACCGCGTTGCATCGTGAACATTGATCCACTTATTTTTGTCGCACGCTCATTGTCAAGAATTCCAAGAGCAGTCCCTGTCTCCCAATGTGGAACACGCTGGTGCTTCTCAAATTGCACCGGCATCTGTAATGGTCCTTTTACAACGCGGTTGTCTTTATCGCTACTGCCATCACTCACTTGCTCATGGGGCAAATTTGGAATCAGCAGCAAAACTTCACGAAGCGAAAAACTTACCTCGTCATATTCGTTGGCTAGTTTCTTTTCAGTTTCACCAAGTGCACGACTCTTGACCATCAGGGCTTCAGCGCCGGAATCGTCTTTAGTCCGACGCATTATCGCGATGTCTTTAGAAACAGTATTTATCTGAGCACGAATCGCATCACGCTCGGTTGTGATGTCTCGCAAACGTGCATCAAGTCGCTGTGCACTTTCTAGGTCATCTAAAAGTGCAGGTTTAGCACGACGGGCCATCGCTGTTTTAACAAACTCTGGTTCAGAACGAAGCAAACGGATATCAATCACACCGT
>CAMCUE010000180.1 GCA_945878705.1 Ferrithrix thermotolerans DSM 19514
TGCCCTCTCGCGAGCGATGATCGAAGTCTTATCTCCACCACAAATCTCAACTAGTGGCAAAAGATATACAGGATTAAATGGGTGACCTACGACAAGCCTCTCAGGAAATGTCATGTCTTGTTGCAATAAACTCGGCAGAATTCCTGAAGTGGAAGAGCCAAAAACAACATGGTTCGGGGCAACGCGACTTGCTCGTGCCAGCAACTCTTGCTTTAACTCAACTCGCTCTGGTGCACTCTCTTGAACAAAATCAACATCAGTAGCGGCATCCTCAGGCGTATCAACAAATGAAATCGTGCCTTCTTTGGGTAGAGGCGCGAGCGTGAGTTTGGCGTACGCGCGACGAGCGTTTTCCATCACTTCACCAATTTTGCGTTTTGCCTGTGGATCAACGTCGTAAATTTTTACGTCGTAGCCATTGAGTACGAAGCGAGCAGCCCAGCCACCACCAATAACTCCGCCACCGAGCAGGCCAATTGTTTTAAGTTTTTTGGATGAACTCACGAATGTTTTGTTAGTTGTAGTTTTTTACGCACGGCGTCAGGTCCAATGACATTGACATTCATATTTTCAAGAATTTTCACTGCTCGACCAACAAGGTCGGCGTTTGATGCCATCTCACCTCGTGAGAGGTAGATGTTGTCTTCGAGCCCAACACGAACATTGCCACCTGCAAGTGCCGCCATTGCAACAAACGGCAACTGCATCCGACTGATTGAAAATGCTGAGAATATTGCTCCAGGCGGCAACTGATGAACAAGTGCCATAAATGTCGTTGGGTCATCTGGTGCCCCATATGCGATACCCATGCAGAGTTGAATCATTACTGGATCGTCAAGTAGTCCTTCTGTAATTAAATCTTTGACCATCACGAGATGCCCCGTATCGAAAACTTCGAGTTCAGCACGTACACCGAGTTTTTGCACCTGTTTGGCCATTGACCGCAAAACGCTTGGAGTGTTGACCATGATGTAGTCACCACCAGACGAGAAGTTCATCGTGCCGCAATCCAGTGTGCAAATTTCGGGCTTCAAACGCGCAACATGTGCAAGTCGCTCTGTGGCGCCGACCATGTCGGTGTTAGCGGTGTCAATTGGCAGAACTTTCTCATCACCACCAAGAACGAGATCACCACCCATGCCTGCAGTGAGATTTATCACTACATCCGTATTGGACGATCGAATTCGATCAACTACTTCCGCGTATAAATCAACATCTCTTGAACCCTTGCCACTTTTTGGATCGCGTACATGAATATGTACGACCGCGGCTCCGGCTTTGGCAGCATCTAGCGCCGATTCAGCGATCTGTTGCGGGGTTACTGGAACCTTGTCACTCTTGCCTGTTGTGTCGCCCGCGCCAGTGACTGCACAAGTAATGAAGACGTCCCAGTTCATAGCAATTAGTTTATAGGACATGACTCAGCGAGGGAAAATCGTCTGGCGACCGTCAGTCGAAAAGGCGAAGGATACTCGGATTCGCGACTTCTCGAAGTTCGAAGAGTTTTCTGATGTTCATCAGTGGTCGGTTGATAAACCCGACGAGTTTTGGGCACGAATTTGGGAGTTTTGTGGCGTCGTTGGTGAGCGGGGTGAGCGAATTATTGATCGCTTCAATTCTCCAGGCGATCCATCACTTGAATTTATCGCCACACGATTTTTTCCTGATGCTCAGTTAAGCGTTGTCGAGAATTTCTTGCGCCGCACCGGAGATGGAGATGCAATCGTCGCAATAGATGAGACAGGAAATCGATCAACACGATCTTGGGATGAATTGCGGCATCGAGTGGCGAGTCTCGCGGGTGGGTTGGAAAATCTCGGAGTCGTCGCAGGCGATCGCGTTGTGGCCTGGCTTCCAAATGGAATTGAGGCAATTGAAACAATGCTTGCAGCAGCCTCAATCGGCGCTGTGTTCTCATCATGTTCACCAGACTTCGGAACGCAAGGTGTGCTGGACCGATTTAGTCAGATCTCACCCAAGGTTCTAGTGGCAACTGATTCGTATATATATGGTGGCAAAAAATTCGATTGTCTTGAACGACTTTCTGTAATTCGGACTGGATTGCCAAGCCTCGTCAAAACTTTGTTAGTCAGCCCGAGTGCGATTGCACACGGCTCAGACATAACTAGTTTCGAAGTTTTTTTGGCTTCCTCAGTAATGCATTCGGTGCAACCAAAAAGATTCAAATTTGATCATCCGTGGTATGTGCTTTATTCGTCGGGCACAACGGGAGTGCCGAAATGTATTGTTCATCGAACTGGTGGTGTGTTGTTGCAACATTTGAAAGAGCACCAAGTGCAGTGCGATGTGCGCCAGGGTGATCGCGTGATGTACTTCACGACAACGGGCTGGATGATGTGGAACTGGCTCGTATCCGTATTGGCCAGTGGTGCAACAGCGGTTCTTTACGACGGATCGCCTAGTTATCCGACCATGAATCGTTTATTTGATATTTGCGAGACTGAGAAAATCTCTTTGCTTGGAACTTCGGCAAAATTTATTGACTCTTCTCGTAAATCGGACATCTCACCAATTGACTCACATAATCTGCAATCGTTGCGAACTATTTGTTCAACTGGCTCGCCACTCGCGCCTGAGGGATTTGAGTGGGTTTATGACAAGGTCGCAAAAGATATTCATCTTGCATCAATTTCCGGGGGTACAGATATCTGTGCTTGCTTCGTCGGAGGTGACCCAACGAGTGCAGTGTTCGCTGGCGAGATACAACGACCGTGCCTTGGTATGGCCAGCGATGTCGTTGACGAGAATGGCAAATCATTGATAAGTGATTTCAACATTGCAGGAGAGCTTGTTTGTCGAGAACCTTTTCCGTCTGTGCCGCTGGGTTTCTGGGGCGATGGTGCCCTGGGTTTACCAGACCCAAAATTTCCAGGGCCAAAGTTTCGCTCTGCATATTTTGAGAGATTTCCAGGAATCTGGAATCACGGTGATTTCGCGTCGTGGACAAGTCACGGCGGCATGGTGATTCATGGTCGCAGCGATACAACTCTCAATCCGGGCGGAGTCAGAATTGGTACGGCAGAGATCTATCGTGTTGTTGAACAGCATTCTGAGGTGCTTGAAAGTCTCGTCTTTGGTCAAGATTTTGAAAACGATGTTCGGATTATTCTTGCGGTGCGACTTGTCGCAGGTGCAACAATGACAGAGCAACTTGTCGTTGATCTCAAATCGCGAATCAGAATTGCGTGCACGCCACGGCATGTGCCAGCCGTTGTGATTGCCGTTGCCGATCTGCCACGCACGCGAAGCAATAAATTAGTTGAACTTGCCGTAGTTGACGCTGTTAATGGTCGACCAGTGCGAAATATGGAAGCGATTGCTAACCCGGAAGCTATCACCGCG
>CAMCUE010000181.1 GCA_945878705.1 Ferrithrix thermotolerans DSM 19514
TCGCGGTTTGCCACAACACCGCTTGCGATCCCCAGTCACGCATTGTCGTTTCATTGTCGGCCACGTGATACAAATAAACTTCGCGTGGCTTACCGTCGTAAGTGCCCTTGACCCAAGTGCCTGCACATGTTCGACCATGCATCAAGTGACCAAGTTTTGCCGGATTAGGTAGTACCGCGGCCAACACATCTCGCGGCGAAACCGACACATCACCAACACGAATTTTTTCATTGCTATCAAGACCTAAGTATGCGAATGTCTTGAGCCAGTCAATAAATTCTGCACCAAGACTGTATTTAAATGTGACTCTATTGCAATCAATCTCACGCGGAATCATAATTACTTCTTCGTGCTCAACATTGACACACTCATATGCACCAATACCCGCCGGAAAGTGAAAAATCTCTGGCTCACTGAAACAATCAGTCGTAAACAGACCGCGTTTTTTCTCCCAGACGACGGGTGGGTTCAGAGTTTCTTCAATGGTTGTCCAAATCGAAAATGTCGGTGCAAAATCTAAACCATCGATAGACAAGTTCGAACCGTCACGCACGCCGATTTCATCGATCGTGTCGAACAGATGATCAGATGCATATCGCGCAAACACGTTGCTCAAGCCGGGCTCGACTCCCATTCCGACAAGGGCCAGTAATCCTTTTTCTTTCCATCGTTCATCTGACGATATTTGATCTTTGCCGAGCGGCTCGCCCACCTCTTCGTATGGGTTGGTTGGGTGTGGCTTACTTAAATTCATCGCCATATCGAGGTATGTACAGCCCGCTTCAAAAGCCGCTTCGAAAATCGACTCATTCAAACGTGGGTCACAGGCGTTGACGATTACATCGGCTTTGACCCGTTGAGCCAGAGCGACGATGTCTGCTTTACTGCGGGCGTCCACTTTGGCAGACGAGAATCGACCAGGATCTTCAAGTTTGGCGATGATCTCATCACCGCGACCCGAGTTAATATCGGCCAAAATAAACGAGTCAAAGAAACTACGAGTTTCGGCGATTGAGGCCATACCGCCACCAACCCCGCCGGCACCAATCACAAGAATGTTTGCCACAATAAGCCTGATTACTTTTCTCGTCGTTACTCGGGTGAAACGAACGACTTTAGGCTATCGCTCGTCTCTAACAAATGGCTGACCAAGCATTTTCGGGGCACCCAACAGGCGACGGGCGCGTGGAGTTGACAGTGCAACCAAAACTACAAGCGTCATCAAATATGGAAACATCGAAACAATCTCCGATGGCAAAATATTTATTTGTTGACCCTGCAGTGTAAACGGCACCTGCAGACAAAAACCAAATAGAACCGCACCAGCAATCGCACGCAGTGGTCTCCACGATGCGAATACGACGAGCGCGAGTGCTATCCAGCCGATGCCGTTTGTTGTCGCCGATTGGTTCCATGCTGCGGCACGCGCGAACATATACCAGCCACCGCCAAGTCCCATTAGTGCGCCACCGATAACGGTGTGCACATACCGAATTCGTTTAACTGATACACCTTGAGCATCTACAGTCGCGGGCGCATCACCTGTCGCCCGCAGAATCAAACCGGGCCGAGTGCGATGAAGGTATAACGAGATCACCAATGCCAACACCCAAGTCGCATATGTAATCGGATCATGCCCAAAAATTACTGGGCCAATAATTGGAAGATCAGACAACACGCCGAAATCAATCTTCTCAATGATCACCGGACGCGATTTACCTTCAATTGGCTTGCCGATGAACTGAGATAGCCCTGTCCCAAAAATAACCATTGCGAGACCTGAAACAATTTGGTTGGCGCGCAATGTGACGGTCAATGTTGCATGTACCAGCGCCATCGCCGCACCAACAACTATTGAAGACCCAAGCGCTAGCCATAACTGCCCAGTCGAATCGCCCACAACAAAAGCAGTCACGGCACCCATCAATAAATAACCTTCGACACCGAGATTGATGACGCCCGATCTTTCGGTGATCATTGCGCCCAGTGACGCCAAAATAAGCGTCGTTGCAATGCTTATCGCATCGGCAAATGTCAATAGCCAAACATTTGAGTTCATACTGAGACTTTGACATTTTGCACAACTCGTGTTACCACTACTCTGTTTCGTCTAAATATTTCGCCACCGAGCGCAAACAACAACACTGCCCCTTGTAGCACAACTGCGATAGCAATCGGCACCGGATCTGACGAAGCCTGTAACGCAGAGCCGCCAACACGAAGCCCAGCAAATAGAACTGCAGTAATGATCACGGCGACGAAGTTGTACCGCGCAAGAGCGGCCACCACGATGCCTGCGTAGCCAAGACCGGTTTGCAATAAACCCGGATCAACTTTGCCTGCTGGGCCGACAACATACATTGCTCCGCCTAATCCTGCGAGCGCGCCAGAAACAAGTAGCACAGAGGTGGTTAGCCAGATGCTGTTCATGCCGGCATACCGAGCCGTCTGTGGAGAATCGGCGTATACCGAAGTCTCGTATCCATAATTTGAGCGACGTACAAACCAAAATAAAAATGCTGCGAGCATGATCGAAATAATTAAAGTCGGATATGTATTAGTGGTGCCGAACGAATCAAATCTTGCACTCTCACTAATTGGTCGCCCTTGCGGAAACGGAGTTGACGGGTCTCTAAAAAAACCGCGGGAGCCATAAATAAAATAATTAATTAAATTAAGTGCCACATAATTCAGCAATAACGTACTGACAATTTCACTTGTGCCCATGCGTGCGCGTAAGAGTGCAGGCACCAATACCCACACTGCACCAAACAGCGCACCAGTAACAAGCACAACTGGCACAGCAATGAACTGATTCAAATGCGGCGCGAGCGCGATGCCTGCCCATGCCCCACCGACCATGCCGAGATATAACTGACCTTCTTGACCGATGTTGTAGAGATTCATTCGAAATGCAAACGCAGCAGCCAAACCAGTACAGATAAGTGGTGTCGCCAGACCAAGTGTGTCTGTGATTCAATAGAAACTTGTATAGCCGTTATCAAGCAGATCTCGATAAGTGCGAATTGGTGGATGACCAGTAATTAACAGGAACACTCCGCCGACGACGAGTGCGAACAACACCGAAAACACCGGCACGACAACAACGAGCCAACGCGGTGCAGTTAATCGTGCCTCAAGTTGAATGCGGGCTTTGCCAATTATCATGCCGAAATCCCAGCCATTGCTCGACCAACTCTTTCAAAATCTTCTGCCACACCTTTTGCTTCGAGAACTATTGATCCGCGATATAACACGAGCACCCGATCGGCCAGGGTCATAACCTCATCTAGATCTTCGCTAATCAACAGAATTGCTTTACCGCTCTTTCGCGCTTG
>CAMCUE010000182.1 GCA_945878705.1 Ferrithrix thermotolerans DSM 19514
GCCGAAGACAACAGTTCAGTCAGTTCTTTCGACAGCGCCACAGGCTTCATCGTTTTGAAATCAACTCGCACCCACAGTGCGGCGGTCTCAATAACGACTTCACCAGCACACTTGATTTGCGTGCGCCGCTCAGCCCAGTGTGAGCCCAACGCACCACACCAAGTTTTTAATGCAATTTCGTCTAAATATTTCGGAAACGCCGTGACCCACATTTGCGTTCGTCGCACAACCCATGAATGTGGCTCGCTGTAGTTTCCATCGAGTGAATCATCCGTCGCGATGTCTTGTAAATACCGAGCTACTGCATCAAGACGAACGCGTCCCTTGGGTGTGACATCACCGAGGCGTACTTTACGCGATGTCGAAAAATTGCGACCCGATTGCGGAAATGGGCTCGGCAAAGACGCTGAATGACTAGCTTCTGCCATGATGAAACCCTAGCCAGTATTGGGTCTCATGGGCTTTTCGTGATTATGAAATTAAATCGCTTGGAAACCGTGTGTCAAGGTGATTCACAAAATTATCAAACAGTGGCACGCACACATGTGCGGCAAAGAACACACACTGTTGGGGTCATGAGGCTGGTTGACTTGCTCAATGTCGTCTGATACACCATCAAAAAATTGCTGACAGTTAATTACAGCAACAAAAAATAGACCTAACCTTTTGTAAGCGATCTAAATTCTGCTAGATCTTTCAAACGACACTTATTATTTGTAAAGACTCCATATCTAAATTTGGTTGTCACATCTAATTTGTTCTCAAAAATTATGCCTGTCAAAATTCCATCGACTCTAAAAACGTCGATCAAATTTGAATTCTTATTATTCGATTGAAGCTTCAAACAATGACTGAACTCGATGGGCAAAATGATCATAGTTTTGCCGGAAGATTCGGCGACAATTCTAAGATCACCACCGTCGACAGATAACTCAGTTTTACCAACCCTCACAAAATCAGCATCCAACTGCTTGTACACAACTGCTTCATCCATCGGGGCGAACGACTTTTTATCCATTATCCGAAACGTCTCATCTAATGACCGCGTAACGATTAAGCGTGTCGGTGAATAGTTGCCTAAATTCACATTCTTTAGCCTGACTAAAAAATCATTCTCCGAATACTGCACTGCGGGATATGAATTAGTCTCATTTAAATTACTGAGAGGCGAACCCAGCCATTCCAGCCTCAAGTACTGCACTCCCAGAAGGCTGTAAAGATGAACATTTGTGTTCGCATAAATTAGGTGGTTTCTGCTTTGACCTTGACCTGGGTCAAAAAAGAAGTATTTTGTAAATGCATATTGAAATGGGCTGACTAAATGCGAATAGTCGTTTAGCGCTGGAATTCGCCCTTGAATCAAGCTCTGATATTCGGTCCGTTCCTCTGCGTTAACTAGTCTTCCGCGATAAACAGAATCGCTAGATATCCCTAATTCTCGAGCCAATAATTGCTCTGTCTTGTCCATTGTTACTGGGAGAGTCGCAGAACCAACCCCTGCATCTCTGACCTCTGAGATCGTGGTTATTGTCAAAATCGAAATCGCAATAGGAATATAAAAATACGACCTCGCTGAAATTGTGATGAGTTCAACTAATCGTTTATTTTTAATCCATTTTTGCGCATATGACAACAAATGATTGAACCCACTAGAAAACGAGGTGGCATAAAGCGGTACCAAAAACCAAGTCAAATAATTAAACTGAGGTCCTAACTCATGCGTCCATCTGGTTTGCCATAAGCGATAAGCGATAACAAACATTGCTCCACAGAGAGAGCAATAGAACAGAATATCGCGGCTACTTTTTTTGAAACACCTGCTTATCAGATAAAAAGTAATTACAACCGCCACAAATTGCTTTACGATTTCATATCTATCATCATTATAAAAAAATGCGTTATATATAAACGGAATTGATATTTTCTTTAGCGACATTGGCACGACTTCAGCAATCGCGTTCTGTGTGTAAGCCGAATATTTGTAGTAACCAGTTATGAAATTTAAAGCACCAGTCAGCCAAAGAGCACCGAAAACGATTGACAATGCAGATATCCGAATTTTCGCAATACGGAATTCTTTTTTCAGCAGCAAATGCCAGAGACTACCGAGTGTGGTTGCCCCGACAAAAAAGATAGTGCACACCGCCCAATGTGGATATACAGCGAGAATGTATATAGAGATTATGAATGTCAAAGACGTGTAAATTATGACTGATCGCATATTTGTACCATCAATGCTCTCAATAAAAATGGCGAGAAGCATCGCACAAATTAGTAATGAAAGCACCGGGGGGATTAGTTGATAAATAATATTATTAATTAGTCCTTGGGAGTACGACCAAACTGTGCTCACTGGCACTAGGTATGCGGTAAAAATACTAATTCCTAGGCCTGCTCGAAATTTGCGGGCAAAACAAAAACTGCATATAAACAAACCAATTGAAAAAACAATTGCTATTGGATATGTGTTATATATCTTTCCTGTCAACACTCCAATTAAAGTGACGGGTTCCAGTTTCCATAGGTAACCCCATTGCAGATTTCCGAGACCGAACAATAAATCGCTTCGAAGCGAGAAAATTGCGCTCGTTTCTCTAATCTGATAATTAGCGAGCAATGCGGTAAATCTTGCGTCCATTTGGCTCAAGTCTGCTTTCGCCGAGAACCCGAAAACATAAACCGCAGACATCGCCGAAAATATCGCTAAGTGCAGTAGAAAAAACTTCTCCCTTACGTTTTTAAGAATAGTCATAACGCAAAAGCTAAATTAAAGATGATGTAATTCCTTTGTCAGTCTCGCCGTTCAATCAAGCCTACTTTTTTATTGTCTCACGTCTTAAATAATTACTAGTTAGCAAGGACGTCCACACCAAACGCGTCGAGACTTTGGTCGTAATATTTGCGTGCTTTTGCAAGATTCTGCCCTCAACAAAGCATCAGCAGAAGGAAGCCTGTGAATCAGCACAAATTTCCAAATGCCAGCCTGTCTGCAAGAACCCATGTTTTTGTCGCCGTGATACCGGTCGGCCCGACATGACAAAACCCTAGCCAGTATTGGCTCAAATGGGCTTTTCGTGATTATGAAATTAAATCACTTGGAAATAGCTTCGATTCATGGTTTCATGTAGGTCTGATGTTTGCAACAACTACTCACCCTTTGGCAATCGCCAACATGCGCGTGATTAATGCATGCATGATTAAATTCGTGCGAACCGCGAATAAATCTCGCTGGTTTGGCACGGCGAAAAGTTTCGTTGATTATTCAACCAAACAGCCAACCCGACATCTCGGAATGCACC
>CAMCUE010000183.1 GCA_945878705.1 Ferrithrix thermotolerans DSM 19514
GCGATGCACAAAATTGCATACACCGATGATTCAAGACCCGATGCAGTACCAGCAAGAACAACTGTTGCCGGGCCGGTCTCTGTCGATTCTGCGATTTCTTTCACTGGGCCATATTCGGTGCCAGTGAAATATTCAGTGAGACGACTCAAAACTTGAGCAAGGACCAAACCGACAAGCACGGCGCCGAAAACTCGCCAGCCCGTATTCGTGAAACCCGACTTCTCGAGTTTGTCGTTGCCAACATAATAAGTTGCTAGCAAATACGTACCGATAACCGTGATGATCCCAGCAGTTAAAAAGCCACGGTTGATTGGCTTCAATGCATTCGTCTCACCGTCGCGAGCGCGCACGGCGAACACGCCGGCGATTGATGCAATCACGCCGATTGCGCGAGCGGCAAGTGGGAAGACCAAACCGAGTGCAGGGTTCAAACCAATTGAGTTGAACGCCGCAACACCAAGAATGATCGAAGCAACAAGTGTTACTTCGTAACTTTCAAACAAGTCAGCAGCCATACCTGCACAGTCACCAACGTTGTCACCAACATTGTCGGCAATTGTTGCTGGGTTACGTGGGTCGTCTTCTGGGATTCCTGCTTCAACTTTTCCAACCAAGTCTGCTCCGACATCGGCTGCCTTTGTGAAAATTCCTCCACCAACTCGCAAGAACAATGCAAGCAGAGAACCACCAAATCCGAAACCGATCAACATCGCTGACGATGTGTTTTGAAACAGGGCGATGATGATTGTTGCACCGAGCAAACCAAGACCAACTGTAAACATTCCGGCAACTCCACCAGTGCGAAATGCGACTTGTAGTGCTTGCTTCATCGAGCCACGCTTGGCAGCAGCCGCAGTGCGAACGTTGCCGCGCGTTGCGAGTGTCATGCCGATGTAACCGGTTAATCCGGAAGCAACGCAACCAAGTACGAACGCAATTGTGCGGTAAAGACCAGATTGCACAAATGTCAGTGCTGAACCACCGTCACCAGGTTTGTCAATTGCGACTGAAGTCAAAAACACAACTGCACCCACTGGCACGAGAATCATGCCGATCGTGCGAAACTGCCGTTTCAAATATGCCCACGCACCAACTTGAATCGCTACAGCGATTTCTTTCATTTTGTCGGTGCCTTCATCTTCTTGAAGAACTTTGATCATCAAATACCAGCCAACCAAAAGTGCCAGTACAGCAGATGCCCCTGAGAGTCCAAGGATTAACCATTCGCCACCTTTAAGTGTGAATTGTTGCCATCCGCCTTCGGTTGCAAAAAGTGCGCTCACGTGTATTTTCTCCGTTTTCTGATCGGGTTTGCCACCATGGCGACCCGTGTTATGTGTCTCGGAAAGTATAAAGAATTTGCCACCACTAATGCCAATAAGCGACAATTAGTTGGTTATTTCATAGGCGCCGTATTAGTCGTTTTTAGTGTGGCTTTTATAGCCGATTTAGCGCCAGACCTAAACCGTCAGTTTCGGTGGGATGAGACACGGTTCACGCTGTCTGTGGCGCCAAGAATGTCGCCCAGCAACGGGCCGACAACTAGCGTGATCTGACAAGACTATGGCGAAAACACAACAGGCATTAGTAAAAGCGGTTAAATCACAGGCACCGCGACAACCAGTAACTGGCACGGCGTTGTCAGTGCGCAAAAAGCGGTCGTTTCTTGCTGATATTTATTCGACTGCAGTCGGCAAAAAATATGCCATGGCAATTTCTGGCATTGCGTTGATGGGTTTTGTTTTGTTTCACATGATCGGCAATTTAAAGATGTATCTCGGTGCCGTTGAACTCGATCACTATGCCGAATTTTTAAGAGCACTGCTTTATCCTCTCGCTCCAAAAGGTGCAGTGTTATGGATTTTGCGCGGCGGTCTGTTGGCGATGCTCGCACTGCATCTTCATGCTGCATGGTCGTTGACGATTTTAAATCATCAGGCGCGACCAGTTAAATACCAATCACCGCGCGATTATGAAGTTGCAAACTTTGCAAGTCGCACAATGCGTTACAGCGGCATGATCGTGCTGAGTTTTATTATTTGGCATTTGTTAGATCTAACTTTTGGCGTTGTCAACACTGTTGGAACTGAAGGCATTTATGTTAAGGGCGAGGTATACGCAAATGTTGTGCGAAGTCTCGATCGCTGGCCAGTCGCTGTTTTTTATATTTTGGCGAACTTATTGCTCGGCATACATTTGCGTCACGGTGTGTGGAGCATCTTTCAATCGCTCGGCTGGAATAATCCGAGATTCAATACTTGGCGTTGGACGTTCGCAACGGCGTTCGCAGCAATTGTTGTTGTTGGTAATGTTTCGTTTCCGATTGCGGTGCTCGCGGGCATCGTAAAACTGTAAAGGTTAAATAATGAACACGCTTTTGAATGCCAAAATCCCTAATGGCGCTTTGCACGAAAAGTGGGATAACTATAAGGCTGACGCCAAACTTGTCAACCCGAATAACAAGCGCAAGTTCAAAGTAATTGTTGTTGGTACCGGTCTTGCCGGGGCATCGGCTGCCGCGACTTTGGCTGAACTTGGTTATCAAGTTGATGCGTTTACATTTCATGACTCTGCGCGTCGCGCACACTCAATTGCCGCTCAAGGCGGAATCAACGCTGCGAAAAATTATCAAGGCGACGGTGACAGTATTAACCGATTATTCGTTGACACAATTAAAGGCGGAGACTTTCGTAGCCGTGAAGGCAATGTGCACCGCTTGGCACAAGTATCTGTTGACATCATTGATCAGATGGTCGCCCAAGGTGTTCCGTTCGCACGTGAGTACGGCGGCACACTCGACAACCGAAGTTTCGGTGGCGCACAAGTAAGTCGAACCTTTTATGCGCGCGGACAAACCGGTCAGCAGTTGCTACTCGGCGCCTACCAACAGTTGTCGCGTCAAATTGGTTTAGGTGGCGTTCGTCTTTTCAATCGAACTGAATTGGTTGATGTCGTCGTCGTTGACGGGCGATGCTCAGGAATTGTCGTTCGCGATTTACTAACCGGTGAAATCACTTCGCATGCGGCGCACGCAGTTGTCATGGCAACTGGTGGTTACGGCAATGTGTTTTATCTTTCAACAAATGCGATGAATTGCAATGTCACCGCTTCGTGGCGCGCGCATCGCCGCGGTGCGATGTTTGCGAACCCTTGTTACACGCAAATTCACCCGACATGTATTCCGCAAAGTGATGAGTCGCAATCAAAGTTGACATTGATGAGCGAATCGTTGCGCAATGACGGACGAATTTGGGTGCCGAAAAATGCCGACGATGCGCGACCTG
>CAMCUE010000184.1 GCA_945878705.1 Ferrithrix thermotolerans DSM 19514
GCCAACAGTTCATTGATGGTTTGGTCTCGCGGTTTTTCTGCAGCGCAAATTGCGGCCAAGTATCCGCAAATCGGAATTCTTACATCTGTAGCTACGACCAATGACGGACTTGGCGGAGATTGGGGTGGCTACGCCGTTGAAGTTACAGTCACGGGCACGACTGGCGCTGTAAAAATGTCTGGCTGGAGTTTTCGCACCGCACTTGATCTTCCGTCACCATGGTTTGGTGTGACGCCAATTTTTGGTGCACCATTAGATGCCGGAGCAGTTGGCGCAATGTTGTTTGTCGGTGACTCTGTTGGCGAAAGTATCGCCACAGAATTTAGCGCGATTGTTACACCTGCGTATCCTTCAATAAATTTTCAGGCAATTCTGAATCGATGCATGGTTGGACCATCTTGCGTAACACCTGACAAAGGTCTACCTGATGCACTCGCGGTCATTAACTCTCTAACCCCAGAACAGTTTCCGACAATCGCAATGATTCAACTGGGTTACAACGATGACCCAACGACAATGTCCAGCGATGTGACTCAGGTAGTTAATGCGCTTAACTCTCGCAATGTACAGCGAATAGTGTTCATAAATCTCTCGACCAGGCGCACATCTCAGAATTACGCTTTGTCGAATGCCGCATTCGCTACGGCGGCAGCAACAAATCCGAACGTTTCGGTTCTTGATTGGAATACAGCAAGCAGTGCATCGTCTCAATCACGCTGGTTTCGCGATGATGTGCACCTCACTACTACTGGCCGTGCCGAGTTTGCATTGTTTCTGCGCAACCAACTTGACGCACTGCGTACACAAGGTTTAATCACTGCTAATGCCTCAAATGTTTTGCCACTTGCCGTGCCTTTGATAACTGGCAACCGTGGTGCGCCTGTTTCAACTTTACAAAAGGCACTCAATACGGCGCTTGGACTCAAGAAGAAACAAAAACTTTCCACTGATGGAAATTTTGGCAAGGGTACCGCAACCGCGGTAGCGAAACTAGAAGAGCTCAAGGGTCTACCGATTGATGGCATTGCCGATGCAGCGGTTTTCGCCGCTTTAGGTATTGACTCGACAACATTCTCGCTGGGGTTGAAATCGCACCATACTTCTGTGGCTGCGGCTCAAACTGCTCTAAGCCGTGTACTCGCAGTAAAAATGAAAGCCGATGGCATCTTCGGCTCTGGTACTGCCACGCAGTTAAAGAAATTTCAAAAGACTGTTGGGCTCAAGCAAACTGGCGTGATTGATCGCACAACTTGGCTTTCACTACTTGCCGCTAGCGCGGCGGTTGTGACAACTAAATAACTTAAAAATTATTTGGTCGCAAAGCGGGCGTGCCAAGACTCGTCGCTAACCAAAGTCGGGTAAGCCGCTTTATATTCGCGCTTGAGTCGACGATAGTTAAGCGCAATATCTTTTGTGACCACGCACACTTCGCGCAATAACGAAAAGAATCGACGCGAGTCACGCTCAACCAAAAACCCTTCAGGCAAACGGTCATGGCGATACAAAATACGGTTGTAACGAGTTGCAAGCCCAACAGCGCGTGAGTCAATTGGCGCAGTCCTGAGCACATCTCGACGCATTATCTTCGGCAAAATATAACCACCTACAAGGGGTATCGCCAAAGCAAAACCAACTAACCGAATAGCTTTTGGCCTCGGCTTGGTAATCGCAACCGCTGCCAACTCAGCCGTTAGTGGTCCTGGCTTTTCTTCCGTAACTTTACGCAGTTCGTCATGCAACGCCGAGTGATCGGTAGCCATCAACGCTTCAGGACCAGCCAAGTAAGCGCGCACACCACGAATCATGTATTCGACACTGGCATAACGCATTGAGAAGAGATTACGAAAACTCAGTGCAATGAATCGTCGCGCCAAGTGCCACCAATGGTGATTCGCAAATACGAGCGTGTCGACTATCGCGAAATTTCGTTTCTCATAAAATAATGACGACGGATTGTTCTTTAGACCAAAGTCGGCGTGCCAAACAATCACACCGTTCATCGTCACGCTGTGTTTGCCGGTGTGCATCAAACCGAACGCAACATCGTCTCCGCGCACGAAAACCGGCAACGGGTTATCACGCGTTATCGCAATCGGAAAAGCCGTATACCACCAGGCCGTGTATGCAAACTTCTTTTCACGAGCATCGCGTAGCGCAAGTTTGCGTTCGCGTAAATCATCTTCGCGGCCGATCGCCCGCAATGGGTATAGCGACCTCCAACGATATTTAGAACCAGCCTCAAACTGCATCCATGCTTGTTCTTCGCTGAGCATTGCTCCATGAATGCAAAGACTTGCGTCACGGGCAAAAGTAAACAGCCCAAAAGTTCGCACAAGTGCTTCTGGCTCGAGTGTGATGTCATCATCCATCAACAGCACATGCGTCGACCAACCTTCATCACGTAAGTAGATGATTCCGCGAGCAAACCCACCGGCCCCACCTAGGTTTGGATTTTGCACTACTGAAATCGGCGCATTGGGTGCAGTATCAAATTCAATATTGCGTGCATTATCAACCACCAAAATTCGCACTTTGCCGCGCAGTGAATCAACATTTTCAACCAGCTGTAAAACTTTTGCCACTGTTGGCTTGACATAATCTTGGCGATTGAAAGTTGTGATTGAAAGGCTTAACTTGACGTTACGCGGCACAGTCGTGTTGGTTGTCCATTGACCACCAGAGACAACAACATCTGATTGCTCGGCACTAATTCTTACGAAGTAACTCCCGATATGTGACTTCGCAAAGTCAGGCACGACTAAAGTCGTTTTCCCACTCGCTGAGATTCCTGCACTAGCGACGATATTTTCACGCAACGAAAATCGGTTGCGACTGGTGCTAACACCAACAAGTTCAATGCGCCCCGAGCCAGTTGCGTCAACAGTCAGTTCTAGTTCATTGACACTTGTCAATCGCTTCCAGCGACCAGCAGCGAAGACTCCAAACGAAGTATCAAAACTAAGTTCAGCGCCCATCGTCAGACGCGCTGTCTCGTTGCCAAAAATCACCTCGCCTTGTGTCCGCACATAAAGCAGCGGCTCGGTGGTTTCAGTACGCGGCAGCACCAAGCGTTGTAATAAAAAACTTGTCATTTCACACCATCGGATCAATTGAGAACGGGGGCAACGGTTTATTGCTTGCTAAACATTCAATCATCTCACGAGAGGCTCCTAGCGCTTCATGAATCGTTACGTCCATGTCTAAATAGCGGTAAGTACCCAGCCTGCCC
>CAMCUE010000185.1 GCA_945878705.1 Ferrithrix thermotolerans DSM 19514
CAAATAACCAAACGCCGCAAGTGCGAGGCCCTCAACCATGATCTGCATTCCGAGATATGTCAAGTCCCAACGTGAGTCTTTAACGATGTCGTCAAGTAGTAAACCAAGGTGAGCATTAATTGGATATCCACCTTCAAGTTTTTCGTCTAGGTAGCGCGCGAATACTTCAACATGTCGCGCTTCGTCTACGACTTGAGTGCTGGCATACAACTTTGCGTCGTACCACGGCACAGTCTCGACAATTTTGGCTGTGCAGATCAATGCACCCTGCTCGCCGTGAAGAAATTGCGAGAGCATCCATTTGCGACTTTGAATACCAAACTCAAGCCATTCTTTGTCGCCCCATGTAGCAAGTTTTGTGTCGGCATACCAGTTCGGGTCTACACCGTTTCCGATTGCTGCTTGATCGGCGGCAACAGTCTTTTCGATGTCAACTACCGTGTCCCATGGCAAATCGGTTGTGCCATTCCATTGACTGGTCTTAGCTTTCTCATAAAGTTTGCGCAATGGTGGTCGGGTCAACGAATAATCCCATGTGAAAATTGTGTCAGCGTTATTTTTTACCGCGTGCTCAATTTCGTTTGTTGGTGTCACCGGAATACTGAGGATCGCCTCAATATTGTTGATTTGATCTCGACCGATAATGTCTTGATTTTGTTTTTCTGATATTGACATGGCTCTCCTATTTTTATTTTTTTGATAATTCGTGGATATTGATATGCGTGTTCAAAAATTTTGCTGTGCTTGCTTTGTCTGTGAAATCAAAATGGTCTGAAGGCGTCAAAAAATACGAAATTACAAGACGGGCCAAAACTTCAACCAATGCATCAGCCTCACGCTTCGGCAAAAAGTCTGCCACTAACGGTGCGAGATACGCAGATGCCACTCGAACAATTCGTGACAACCCATCGATCGTGAATTGCATCAACGTCGTGCCGGGTTCTGTGGCAAGCATCATCGCTAAATGCTCATCATTGCGAAGCTCAGTTGTGGCTGCGACGATGCAACGCACAAGAAGATCTTCAAGCGATTTTGCGCCATCGGCGCGATCTAACAGCGTCGTGAAAAACTCATCCAAAGAACGAACGTGCAATGCTTCGAGCAAAATTTCTTTTCCACCTGGAAACATCCTGTATAGAGTCGCTCGCGAGACATTGGCCAATACACAAACATCGGTGACGGTGAACCTCGAAACTCCCCACTTTTCAATCGCCAACTTGGTGGCATCCAGCACGCGCGTTTCTACTTCGGTGAACGCCGACTGGTTTGCAACAACTGCGATAGCCATAGTGAGACAATAAGACTTTAACCGTCTCAGTGTCAAGTAGTGCTAGTTTTGGCTCTAATAAATGCACGTTCTTTGGAAAGGAACCTCAATATGACCACCAAATCACGCTTCACGCGCTCGGCAATAATTCTCGGCAGCATCGCTGCTTTGGGCCTTGCGAGTTGCAGCAGCGACAAATCAAGTTCAGCCTGCCCGACTATCGCCGAAGGCAAGTTGACGATCGCAACAGGCACTCCGGCGTTTGAACCGTGGGTTGTTGGCGATGCCCCAGAATCTGGTGAAGGTTTCGAAGCAGCAGTTGCATACGCAGTTGCAACCGAACTTGGCTACACCAACGAAAATATAGTTTGGGTACGTACCGGTTTCGACGAAGCAGTTCAACCAGGTGCAAAAAACTTTGACTTCAACTTGCAGCAATATTCGATTACCGATGAGCGAAAAGCAACAGTAAGTTTCAGCGAACCGTACTATTCGACTAATCAAGCAGTTGTAGGTTTCGCTGACTCGCCTGTCGCAAGTGCAACCAAACTCTCAGAACTCAAAGAACTGAAGTTTGGCGCGCAATCTGGCACGACAAGTCTTGACTTCATTCTTAATGTAATCAAACCAACTAATGAACCGTTTATCTACGACGACAACGCTGGCGCCAAGGCTGCACTTGAAGCAAAACAAATTGACGCAATCGTTGTTGACTTGCCAACAGCGTTCTACATCAGTGCTGTCGAAATTGAAGGCTCAAAAGTTATCGGCCAGTTTCCGTTGAGTGATGCGGTCACTGCTGACAACTTTGGATTGTTGTTTGATAAAGACAACAAACTCGTTGATTGTGTAAACACTGCACTTGCAACGATTAAAGATTCAGGCAAATTGGCAGAAATTGAAAAGACTTGGCTGGCCGATAAAACAAACGCGCCAGTGATCAGTCTCGACTAATCAAGAACTAATTAACACGGAAACAAAAACTCAACGCCAGAGGTTCGAACAACGGCAGCGCCAGCGCAGCAGCATTATCGCTGCACTGAGCACTGTCGTTGTTGTTTCGCTACTTATATTTCTGGTGCCGCGCCTCCCCCGTTGGGATCGCGTTAAAGAGTCATTTTTTAATGGCGAGAGATTAATTGATTCATTACCAAGATTGCTCGACGCATTTGTTTTAGACATCAAGATTTTTGCTTGGTCAACGCCCGCAATTATTGCTTTGGCATTAGTTTTGGCAATCGCCCGCAGTTCACGCAACCCAGCGCTGTTTCCGATTCGGATTTTCGTTATCGGATATATCGACATCATGCGTGGTGTGCCGGTTATTTTGTGGATATATCTAATTGGTTTCGGCGTGCCAGGTGTTGGTCTAGAACGCCCATTTAATTCGCCGCTTTTATGGGGTTCGGTCGCCCTAGTCCTAACTTACGGTGCATATATTGCCGAGGTTTTTCGCGCTGGCATCGACAGTGTGCATGAATCGCAGCGCGCAGCATCAAGGTCTCTGGGTTTATCAAACTCGCAGACAATGCGCTTTGTAATTTTGCCACAAGCAATTCGCCGCGTAGTACCGCAACTAATGAATGACCTGGTGAGTTTACAAAAAGATGTCGCCCTCGTCAGGTTGATCGGGCCGATTGAGATTTTGCGCCAAGCGAATATCGATAAAGCAAAGTTTGCCAACTTCACGCCATATATCGGTGCGGCCATTATTTTTTTGATGATCACGATTCCACTCACACGAACAACTGATTACTTACTGGCCCGTGAGCGCAAACGCACCTCTGCTACGAGGGTTCGATGAAACTTCGACTCGTTAACGTTCACAAAAGTTTTGCCGAGCGAAAAGTGCTTGCTGGCCTCAACCTTGAAGTGAACGCTGGTGAAGTTGTTTCGTTCATCGGCTCTAGTGGATCGGGCAAAACAACATTATTGAGATGTGTCAATTTGCTTGA
>CAMCUE010000186.1 GCA_945878705.1 Ferrithrix thermotolerans DSM 19514
TTGCAACGCGAATTGGTTGCGCGAAGTAGCGCCCCCGAAGATGACCGTCTAAGTATTATTGAACTAACAGACTTAGGTCGCAATCTAATTTCAGAGCTAATCCCTGATGGCATTAAAATAACGCAAGAAACATTAGCGCCGTTAACTAAGGCAGAAATAAATACCCTGATTCAACTATTAAAGAAAATCTCCTAAAAGCAGAGGAAAAGAATGATCGCAGAATTTGTTGAAGTTGCGAAAGATTTGAGGTTTCCAGAGGGGCCTGTGGCATTGCCTGATGGCAGCGTTGTCGTAGTCGAGATGATGGGTCGTTGCATCACCCGGATAATGCCTGATGGAACAAAACAAACTGTTGCCGAAATTGCCGGTGGGCCAAACGGTTTGGCGCTCGGCCCAGACGGTGCACTTTATTTATGCAACAATGGCGGTTCTTTTTCTGAAACAACTTATAACGGCGTGACATATCCGGGGCCGTTTGATCCATCCCTATATATAGGTGGACGAATTCAGCGAGTTGATTTAAATACTGGCGTCGTCACAGATTTATATACTCACTGCGACGGGCTCCAACTTCGAGGGCCAAACGACATCGTCTTTGACGCCAATGGCGGAATGTGGTTCACTGATCACGGAATTCGCCATGGTCGCATCTACGACCTCACTGGAATCTATTACGCCAAACCTGACGGCTCAATGATTCGCGAAGTGATCTTCCCATGCCAAGCTCCAAACGGAATCGGTTTGTCACCCGATGGTGAAACTTTATATTGGGCTGAAAGTTTTACTGGCCGTGTACATCAAGCGACAATCACCGGTGAAGGTGAAGTGGAGCGAAAATCAATGCGAGATCCTGCAAGTTGTTTGGCTGGTTTATCTGGATTGCAATATCTCGACTCACTCGCAATTGACGGTGACGGAAATATATGCGTTGCGACGTTAATTAATGGCGGTATCACAGTGATCTCTAAGACTGGCGAAATTCTTGAGCACATTACAACTGGCGATCCGATCACAACCAATATTTGTTTTGGTGGGCCAGACTTTCAAACGGCTTATATCACGCTTTCTGGTAGAGGAAAATTAGTCTCAATGAAATGGCCGTATAAAGGTTTACGACTTAACTTTCTCTAAGATCTATCCATCACGACAGCAAAACGGGGGTGTCGCATTGAAAGTTGAAGTCAATCAACGATTTAAATCGCGCCTGCCAGAAAACGATGTGCATCCATACAGAAGTGGTGCATGGCAGCCGCAGACAAACGAATACACGGTGAGTGAGATGCAAGTTACGGGCGTGATCCCTAAAGATTTAAACGGTGTCTATTTGCGCAACACCGAAAATCCATTGCACGATTCGATTGAGCGTTATCACCCGTTTGACGGCGACGGCATGATTCATATGATGTCGTTTGATAATGGCGAAGCACAATATCGCAATCGATTTGTACGCACACAAGGGCTCGCTACTGAAATAGCGGCTGGCAGTGCGCAATGGGCTGGACTTGCTGAACTTCCTGCAAGCTCGCCACGCAGCGACGGCTGGGGTGCGCGAACACGAATGAAAGATGCTTCGAGCACTGACATTGTTGTTCATGCTGGTGTTGCCGTTTCAAGTTTTTATCAGTGTGGCGACCTATATCGACTTGATCCGCGAACACTTGAAGATCTCGGGCGAGAAACATGGTCGGGAAAGTTTCCGACTCAGGGTGTTTCTGCCCATACAAAAGTTGACGAGCGAACTGGTGAGTTATTATTTTTTAATTATCAAACGACTGCCCCGTATTTGCACTACGGAGTTGTATCAGCCAATCGCGAACTAGTTCACTACACGGCGATTGATTTGCCAGGTCCACGGTTGCCACACGACATGGCTTTCACAACCAACTATGCAATCCTCAACGATTGCCCATTATTTTGGGATCAGTCACTAATCGAAAAAGGCGTTTATGCGACTCGATACCACCCCGAGTTGCCAATGCGAATCGGAATCATTCCGCGTCGTGGAACGAATAAAGATGTTAAATGGTTTGACACCAAATCAACTTTTGTTTTGCATTGGATAAACGCCTACGAGGTTGGTGACGAAGTAATTCTTGATGGCTACTTTGAATACGATCCATCGCCAAATGTGAGTCGAGACGCCGATCTAAATACAAGAATGTTTCGATTTCTTGACTTGCATTTAATGCAGTCGCGGCCATACAGGTGGCGATTCAATATGAAAACTGGCGCCGTGCACGAAGGTCCACTCAGCGACACGATCACAGAATTCGGGATGATTAATCAGAACTACGCCGGGCTCAAATATCAATATGTCTACAGCGCTGTTCCTACCAAAGGTCAATTTACTTTTGATGGGCTAATTAAGCATGACGTCGTAAATGGCATTGAAGAAACATATTTATTTGGTGAAGGTATTTTTGGCAGTGAAACCGTTGTCGCACCAAAACCAAATGCGAAGAGCGAAGACGACGCGTATCTCGTAACTTTTGTCTCGGACATTAATCGCGATATTTCACAATGTTTGATCTTCGATGCGCAAGGTGTCAGCGACGGCCCGATCGCCAGAGTGCAGTTACCTGAACGAATTAGTAGCGGTACTCACTCTTGCTGGGCGTCGGCAACCCAGTTGCCGTGAAAACCGTTTGGCACGCGCGCAGGCAGCGAAATAACGGCGACTGGTTCGCCAACAAAGTCTTGGGCATCTAGTACAACCAAGTCTGAAAGATCAGTTTCAATGTTGTGACGCAATGCCATCACATAGCCGTCATCTTCTGATTTTGAGTTTTCTCGCGCGATAAATATCGGCTCGCCGTAACCAAAATTCGCGCCGTCATGACGCACTTGCGTTGTGCGCTTGGCGAGGTTTTGCTTGATCAAATCTGCTTGCCTGAATACATCTGATATGCCGGCGAAGTAACCAAATTCGTTCTTAAACCCAACAAGCGATTCGTTCATCCGCGGAAATTCTTGCGGGCGATCATCAATTCGTTCTTGCTTGGCTTTGCCAGTTTGTGGATTAAGAACCCAGCGATCAAGGGTTGGTAATCCTTCATTTGGTCCACGCTGCTCGACATCAAACATTTTTTCGTGACGCACAGCATCTAAAACAACAGTGCCATCTGGCGCGTCATAGGCATTCAATGGATGAAAGATATAGCAACTATCAATCTCGACCCATTTGATCTCGCTAGCCGAACCTTCGCGCGGCAATAA
>CAMCUE010000187.1 GCA_945878705.1 Ferrithrix thermotolerans DSM 19514
AGGGTCGAAATTTAAATGACGAATTCAGTGATGTGGTTTCGTCGCGATTTGCGACTTGAAGACAACCCAGCCTTGGTTGCTGCAAGTAATGCCAACAAACCTGGCAAAGTTGTGCCGTTATTTGTTTTAGACCCGATGTTCTTGGAGCGATCGGGCGCACCACGATTGTCGTTTCTATTTAGATCTTTGCGCGATTTAAATAGTCAGATGGGCGGAGCACTTGTTATACGAGTTGGCAATCCGATGGATGTGGTTGCTCAAGTTGCCAAAGACGTAAATGCGACAGAGATCTTTGCCGCTAAAGACTTTGCCCCATACGGGCAAAAGCGTGATGCTCTGGTTGCTCAAGCACTAGAAAACATCGGCGCGAAATTGAATCATGTGGGTTCACCATATGCAGTTGACCCAGGTACTGTGCGCAAAACTGACGGCACGCCGTATGCGGTGTTCACTCCTTTCTCGAAAATTTGGCTGGCGCACGGGTGGCCTGCGCCGACGGGCAAGGCGCGCGTAACTTGGCACGGTGCTCCAGAGGTTGCGACCGATGAAATTCCCGACGATCCGAAGATGGGTGCCCTAATTGCTGATGTCGGTTCTAACGTAGCCTGGAAGCGCTGGGAATATTTTGCTAAAACTGGGTTGAGCAAATACAAAAATGAGCGCAACAATCCTGATCGTGATGGATGCAGCAAGATGTCTGTTTATTTGCGCTTTGGAACAATTCATCCACGTCAGTTGTTGGCTGAACTCGAGCCGAACGCAGATCACGATCATTATCGAAGCGAACTTTGTTGGCGAGAATTTTATGGCGATGTTTTATTTCATCACCCTCACACGACATGGAAAAACCTTCAACCGAAAATGGACTCTCTAAAAGTTGACACTGGCGCAGGTGCAAAAAAACTATTCGCGCAATGGTGTGACGGCAAAACTGGTTATCCAATCATTGATGCCGGAATGCGTCAGATGCTGGCGACTGGCTGGATGCATAATCGTGTGCGGATGATTGTTGCGAGTTTCTTGGTAAAAGATCTGCATTTGCCGTGGCAATGGGGCGCAAAGTTCTTTATGAAACATTTAGTTGACGGCGACATTGCATCAAATAATCATGGGTGGCAGTGGACCGCGGGTACCGGTACCGATGCGGCACCATATTTTCGTGTTTTTAATCCTGTTCTACAGGGTGAACGATTTGATCCAGATGGCAATTTCGTTCGAGAGTGGATTCCAGAATTACGCGATGTCCCCAAAAAATTTGTTCACTCGCCATGGCTCGCCGAAAGCGGACTTTTCAATAACTATGTAGCACCGATTGTTGACCATTCGAAAGAACGCGACGAGGCTTTGAATCGTTATAAGTTAAGCGGAGAAATCAATCGCTCGGTAGTCTAAAAGGTAACAAATGCTTGATGATCGTAAAACTGCCATCCTCCGAGCAATCGTTGAGGAATACATCGCCACCGCGTCACCGGTGGGTTCGTCGCATATCGCGAAATCATATGAATTTGCTGTCTCGTCGGCCACTGTTCGAAACGACATGGCGGCACTTGAACGCGAAGGTTTTCTAACTCATCCGCATACATCGGCGGGGCGAATTCCGACTGATAAGGGATATCGATTTTTTGTGGACAATCTCGTGCCAAACGGGACATTGGGTTCTCTTGAGCAAGCCAAAGTTGGGAGTTTTTTCGAGACTGCGCATTTTCGTCTCGAGGAAACCTTGCAACGCACATCAATGTTGCTAACTCAACTAACTAATTATGCCTCCGTCGTAATTGGGCCAACTGTCGAAGTCGCCACTGTTAAGTCGTTGCAACTCGTACGTCTCTCAAGCCACCACATCACCGTTGTCGTGGTGTTATCAAATGGCGCCGTTGAGAATGAGCAGATCGAAGTTGGTTTAGATATTTCAGATGAAGAAATTTCGCTTGCAACTTCTAAATTACAAAACTTGATGATGAATACACCACTACGCGATGTTCCAACGCACCGACTCGTCAATCGCAAAACTTCCGATGCGGCGTCTGAGTTGTCGCATCGAGTGCTTGAAGCACTTGATCGGACAAGAAATGATGAGACATTTTTTGTTGGCGGTGCTGCTCAAATGGCCGAGGCCTTTGATGCTGTAGAAATTGTGCGTAATGTTTTGCATACTCTTGAACAGCAATATGTTGTTGTCACTTTGGTGCGCGACATGTTGAATCGTGGATTATCAGTTGCAATTGGTGCAGAACACGGCGTTGAACCACTCTCGGCTTGCTCTGTGGTACTGGCACCAGTGATGGCCGATGGCGAATCAGTTGGCACTGTCGGCGTGCTTGGGCCGACACGCATGAATTATCCGCAAGCACTCGCGACTGTTGAACTCGTTAGCGATCGTCTCGGTCGTCGATTAACAGAGAATTAAATCACGATGGCTACAGATTTTTATCAGTTGTTGGGCGTCTCGCCATCTGCAAATCAAGAAGAGTTGAAACGCGCTTATCGCAAATTGGCGCGCGAGTTGCATCCAGATGCGAATCCAAATAATCCCCAAGCCGAAGAAAAATTCAAAGAAGTGAGTCGGGCGTACGAAGTATTGTCTGATCAAGAAACTCGAGCACGATACGACCAGTTTGGTGAAGCAGGAATTTCTGGTGGCGGTCGGGGATCTAATGGGGCGGGTGGTTCGCCGTTTGGTGGTGGCGCTGGTTTTGGTTCGATCTTTGACGCTTTCTTCGGGGGCGATTCGCCGTTTGGTGGTGGTGGGGGTCGTCAACAGACAGGCCCGCAACGTGGACCAGATCTTGAAACTCGACTTGAGATTGAATTTGCCGAGGCTGTGTTCGGTTGTACATCGTCTGTCTCTGTTCGTACGGCAGTTCAATGTGATGATTGTGGTGGTTCAGGCGCTACTTCTGGAACCGAAATTTTGAATTGCTCAGATTGTGGTGGAAGCGGACAAATTCGTCGCACGCGTCAAAGTATTCTCGGGCAGATGGTTACGGCAAGTCCGTGCAGCAGGTGTCGTGGAACTGGACAAAATATTGAGTCGCCATGCACATCTTGTCGTGGCGAGGGCCGGGTAACTCGCGAACAGACACACAAAATAGAAATTCCTGCTGGTATCGCAACTGGTCAAACAATGCGAGTCAGTGGTCGTGGTGGTGTTGGACCGCGCGGCGGTCAAGCAGGCGATCTATACGTGCATATTGAAGTTGGCGCTCACGAAATGTA
>CAMCUE010000188.1 GCA_945878705.1 Ferrithrix thermotolerans DSM 19514
CTCCTTGAGAACTAAACCGCGCGCGCCAAACCATAGCCTTCTAAATTAGTCCCTCTGGTGGCACTGCTTGTGGAGCTGAGGGGAAACGAACCCCTGGCCTCTTCCATGCCATGGAAGCGCTCTACCAACTGAGCTACAGCCCCAATAAGACTTCTTTACGCTACCCGATAGATCTAATCAGATAGCACTAGCCTGCTTACGAATGTCTGGACAAGATCAAAAACTAAATCTTGCAAAGGTTTACCAATTTAGGTTTGCGGGGCTTGCCCAAGAAAAAAAAGACGCAACTTGGGCTCTTGTTACTCGGTGGATTGAATCAAAACTTGGCAACCCAAGAAGTGTGCTTGATCCGGCGGCTGGTCGTGGAGAATTTATTATTTCGTCTCAAGCGACAGAGCGCTGGGCGTGCGATTTATCTGATCAACGAACCAGTTGGCCAACTGGGATTACGACGCGTTTCGGCGATATTTACAAAGTTGACTTGCCCGAAAAACATTTTGACCTGATTTTTGTCTCAAACTTTTTAGAACACTTGGCAACGCCAGATGAGATCTACCGATACTTGGTTCAGCTTCGCAAATCACTTAAGCCCGGTGGCAAACTCGCGATCATGGGACCAAATTTTAGGTATTGCGCAAAAGAATATTATGATTTTGCCGACCACTTACTGCCACTCACACATAGAACAATCGAAGAGCATTTGGCTGCAGCCGACCTTCAACACCAGTTAACGATCTCACGCTTTTTGCCACTCTCGTTTCGCTCGCAACGGTTTTCTAATCTGTGGCTTGTGAAACTCTATTTAGCAGTGCCAATTTTTTGGCGACTATTTGGTAGGCAATTTTTTATTGTTGCAACTCGACCAACTGATTAGTTAAATTACTAGCTAACGAGGCGCCAACTGACCGCTGGCACATCACGGTAAAGACGTTCGATTTCGTAAAATCTGCGTGTCTCGTCATCAAATACATGAATTACAACACTGCCGTAATCAATCAAAATCCACTGCTGTTCGGTTACACCCTCACTAGACAATGGCGAGCGACCTGTTTCACGACGAACCGCATCGGTGATTGCATCGCAGATCGTGCGCACCTGCCGTTTGTTGCCAGCGCTCGCAACCACGAACAAGTCAGTAATCGCCAAAATCTCACCGACATCTAAAACGGTTACATCAGTTGCTTGTTTTTCGTCAGCGGCTTGCGCGGCAACTTTGGCAATGCGCAAGGCGTCTGGTTGTGGTGTGTAAGTACTCATTCGTCTGAAGGCACAACAGTAGTGGCAGGAAGATCTGGATTGTCTTTAAAGAATTTGACGAAAGACGAGCCCAAGATAATTTGCAAGTCAATACCCTGTGCCCGTTCACTGGTTCGAGTTGCATCAAAGTCTCCAATAAAGTCTTTGAGGTCTAATTCTGAAAACGCTCGAGTGTCAACGAAGCGCAGTTGTGTTAGATCAGAAGGTGGACCAGGCACTTCACGAACAAGAGCAACATCGAAACCAATCGCAACTAGTCGCCTGACTATCTCGCGGCTAATCACAGGGTCGTTAAACGGGCTATCAACCTGCACCGAAAGCGCACCGGGCACACCCGAGCCGGTAATCGAAGTGGGTGCAACGCTGGCCATGATCATCGTCACCTCGGACGAATCAAGGCTGAACATGTCTTGCGCATTTGGATTATCAACACCACTTGGCACTGCAGTTGCCGAAAACTGCCAGTACTGAATCGGACCTGCGAATAACCGCTGCATGAATCCATCAAAATCAAGCGGGGTTTCAAGCAAGTTGATATTTGCTGCATCTAGTCTCAACCCAAGACCAACAGCATTGGTAATCGCTGTCCAAACAGATTTTTGGTGATTAAATCTTGCTGCTTCGCTTTGATCAATTTCACGCGCAAGCAAAATGCTGACGAGCGAAAGAGTATCAAGAGTCGCCTTACCGATTTTTGCAACTGTAAGTGTCGCCCCATCAGGTGTCGTAGTGCGTACATCTGAATCAAGCAACACCTCTGCAGGACCGACCTTGCCGAGCAACCTCAGCAAATCATCACGATTTAAAATTCCAACTGCAGAGATTGTGACATTAAGTAACCCCTCAACATCAGCAACAAATGCCGTCGGGTCTCCGTCGATATAAGAATCATAAATTCGGCGGGGTTGTTCACCATCTGCGACTTCTGCTTTGGCTTTTGCCGGAATAGAAACAATAGTTCCACCCAAACTTCCACCCGCAAGCGCAATCACGCTTACAGTTGTGATCTCCTTTGAGTCATTGACAGTTGCCAATAACGCGACCGGCGTTTCTAAGATTTTCAAAACTTTTATGTCGTTAACATTGGTTCCAGTATTTGAGTTGAGTACCGAGTGGTAAGCAATTACTAGGCCGGCAGGCAACATCAACGCCGATGCGATGCCACAACACATAGCGACCAATAGTCGTTGCTTTTGTCTTTGTCGAATCGCCGTCATGATTTTTCAGCGCCGGACTTTTTAACACTCGATTTTTGAGCCCCGTACAAGCCCCGTTCGGCAATAACTTCAAGCACTTCGGTCGACACTAAATAGTCAAGTGGGCGGCCATCAATGAAGCGTTCTCGCAGATCTGTCGAACTGACTTCAAGCCTTGGCACTTCGACACGGTTCCAGTTGAACTCGCTTGGCGGCATCATTGGCGAACCAGGTCGGTCGACAACTACCAAAGTTGAGAGTTTGGCGATTTCACTTGCACGCTGCCATGACCCAAATTTTGCAGCGGCATCATCTCCAACGATTGTAAAAAGCTCTGCATTTGGATATCGGTCGCGCAGTAGCGCCAGGGTATCGGCCGTGAAACTTGGGCCTCCACGCGAAATTTCGTCATCACCAGCGACAAGTCCATCTACATCTTTGATGGCGGCTTGCACCATCGCCAAACGATCAACTGCACTCGCAACTTCACGAGTTCCATGCTTTTGCCATGGGTCATTGGCGACCATCATTACCACAAGGTCCAGTTTTAGTACATGGCGCAGATTTACTGCGGTTACTAGATGGCCAAGATGCGGTGGATCAAATGTCCCCCCGAACAACCCGACACGCATTGCCACCATCAAAGTCTACGAGTGAACGCTCGTATCAATAGCAATATTCAACCCAAATAGCGTTTATAGGCCATTTCAAATTATTTATGAAAAATTTCACAAACCCCTTGACCGCTGCG
>CAMCUE010000189.1 GCA_945878705.1 Ferrithrix thermotolerans DSM 19514
GACGTCGTATCCGAAGTTGACCGCCAAGAATTGCGAAATGCAATTGACCAAGCTCAGCGCGAACTCGCAACTCGCTATGACTTTAAAGACACTGATTCTGAAATTGAACAGAAAGATCTCGTGCTCACCCTGCGTACAGCAAGCGAAGACCGTCTTAGGGCACTTAAAGTTTTACTTGAAGAACGCTTTGTCAAACGAAACATTTCTTTGAAAAGTTTGGACTGGGGAAAAATTGAACAAGCGACTGGCGAAAGCGTCCGCCAAATCGTGACCATAAAAGTTGGCGTACCAGCAGATAAAGCACGCGAGATTAACAAGTTGATCAAAGAGAAAGCGCCCAAGGGAGTTGGCGGTCAAACCCAAGGCGACCAACTTCGCGTCACAGCCAAAAAGCGAGACGACCTGCAAGAGACTA
Source organism: Ferrithrix thermotolerans DSM 19514 (assembly GCA_945878705.1). Classification (GTDB taxonomy): domain Bacteria; phylum Actinomycetota; class Acidimicrobiia; order Acidimicrobiales; family Ilumatobacteraceae; genus BACL27. The sequence goes on from CAMCUE010000189.1 coordinate 416, forward strand.
TGGCGATGCTACGCGGTGCAAATTTAGACTTGCCGCTGCAATTTATAAACTTTCGCGACTAATCTTCGGTTGGTGACTCGGTCGCACGACGCTGAAGTTCACTAACCACCGAAGCATCAGCGAGTGTTGTCGTGTCACCGATGTTGCGTCCTTCAGCAACATCGCGCAATAACCTGCGCATGATTTTGCCACTGCGAGTTTTCGGCAAATCGGGTGTGAAAAAAATCATTTTCGGTTTGGCAATTGGACCGATTTCTTTTGCAACATGTTCACGAAGAACTTTTTCATCAACTTCCAGACCGCCGCGCAGAGTCACATATGCAATGATTGCTTGACCCGTCATTGCGTCGTTTGCTCCGACAACTGCGGCCTCGGCAACACTTGGATGTGAAACGAGTGCAGATTCAACTTCGGTTGTCGAAATTCGATGACCAGAAACATTCATCACATCGTCAACCCGGCCAAGTAACCACAAATAGCCTTCGCTGTCTAGTTTGGCACCGTCACCTGCAAAATATCGACCAGGAAATTTACTCCAATAAGTTTCTCGGTAACGCTTTTGATCCTTCCAGATCCCGCGCAACATGCCAGGCCATGGAGTTGTCAAAGTTAAATATCCGCCACCAGACATCACACGCTTGCCTTGTTCATCAACAAGTTCGGCGCCGATACCTGGCAACGGAAACGTCGCAGAGCCTGGTTTAGTGACCGTCACACCCGGTAACGGAGTGATCATCATTCCACCAGTTTCGGTCTGCCACCAAGTGTCAATAATCGGACAACGCGAACCACCAATATTTTCGTTGTACCAAATCCATGCTTCTGGATTTATTGGTTCACCAACCGTGCCGATTAATCGCAACGAAGTTAGATCATGTTTGGCGGGTTCTTGTCCGCCCCACTTCATGTAAGTGCGAATAGCAGTTGGTGCCGTATAGAAAATAGTTGCTTTATATTTTTCAATGATTTGCCAAACGCGATCATTAGCGGGAAAGTTCGGCACACCTTCGTACATAATTTGCGTCGCGCAATTTGCCAATGGCCCATAGACGATATAACTGTGTCCAGTAACCCAACCAACATCGGCCGTGCACCAAAAAATATCTGTGTCAGGTTTGTGGTCAAAGACGTATTTGAATGTCGTGGTGACATGTGCCAAATATCCAGCAGTTGTGTGCATGATGCCTTTGGGCTTGCCGGTTGTGCCAGAAGTGTAAAGCAAAAATAATAAGTGCTCGGCTTCCATTGGTTCGGCTACACAAATTGCATCAGCCGTCGACATCACTTCGTGATACCAAACATCGCGACCTGGGGTCATTGAGACTTCATTGTTTCCGCGCTTTACGACAACAACATGTTCGATTGTCGTTGTCGTTTTCAATGCTTCATCGGCTTGAGACTTAAGTGGAAATACTTCGCCGCGGCGCCATCCGCCGTCTGCGGTGATTAACAATTTCGCTTCAGCATCATTGATCCGATCGGAAAGTGCTTGGGCTGAAAAGCCCCCAAACACAACACTGTGAGCCGCACCGATTCGAGCACATGCCAACATCGCCACTGCTGCTTCTGGAATCATTGGTAGATAAATATTTACTCTGTCGCCTTTTGATACCCCAAGAGTCTTTAAGACATTGGCAAACTTTTGCACTTCATCTAACAACTGAGAGTACGTAATCGTTCGTGAGTCGCCAGGCTCACCTTCCCAATAGAACGCGACTTTGTCACCTCGACCAGCGATCACATGTCGGTCTAGACAGTTAGAAGAAACGTTGAGTGTTCCGTCGCTAAACCACTCGGAGTATGGCAAATCCCATTCAAGTGTTTTTGTAAATGGTTGTGACCAAGTTAGAAGCTCTCTAGCGTGACGCGCCCAATACTCAGCAAAATCTCGCTCACCCTCTTGGTACAGATTTTGGTCAGTGATAATTGCGGCCGCTTTGAACTCTGCCGAAGGCGGAAACTTTCGTTCCTCATACCCCAAAGCATCTATTACGTGAATTTCTTCAGACATATTCCCTCAGATCGTTAAATATTAAATTTCATTTAATTCGTTAAGTCTTTCCCCTATCTGAGAGAATAGCGAATAGCCCCAAAACAATCCCATTTCGGTAATTCAACGTCAAATACCAACTCGCAATTTGGTTTAGTCGACTGGTTATTGTCCCTCGGGATGGCGCTGACTTGGGGATCGTCTTTTATTTTGATTGACATCATTATTCGTTATGCGCCAACAACTTTTGTACCGTTTGGTAGGTCACTTTTTGGAATGATCGCATTATTTTTCGTACCAGGATCACGTGACCACATCGCTCGCGAACATCGCACACGGCTTTGGGTTCTTGGTCTGATTTGGATGGCCTTGCCATTCTTCTTATTTCCGATTGCAGAGCGCACTGTTGCCAGCAGTATTGCAGGAATGATGAACGGCGCATTACCAGTCGTCGTGATCGTCGTAACTTCAATTTGGATGCGAACTAAGCCGTCCGGTCAACGAATTGTAGCGATACTCGTCGGATTTATCGGAATCGTGCTGATTGCTGTACCGTCAATTAATGACGGCACAACTGCCGATGTTAAAGGTATTTTTTATCTGCTGGCTGCATTGATGTGTTACGCCGTCGCACTAAATATGGCGAGACCACTTCAAGCGATTTACTCGCCCGCAACCTTGATGCTGAGGGTTGTTTCAAATTCGACCGTCTTATCCGCGCCTCTCGGGATTTATGCATTGCGAACTACAACCTTCACCTTTGCGTTGTTCGGAGCGACAGTTGTGCTGGGTGCAC
>CAMCUE010000190.1 GCA_945878705.1 Ferrithrix thermotolerans DSM 19514
TTCAATTGGAATATTTTCGCCGAATGCATCGTCCAAGGAGCACAACGGTTGAACTGCAGCATCGCTGTAACGATTGGCGCAGTTGACGAATCAATTCCTCACACTCGAACCCCGAATGTATTTGGAAGTACTTCAAATGCAGCGCTTGCCCGTCGAATGAAACTGAGTCTTCCTAAGTACGAGGGACCAACTGGACTTGTTGGCGTACTTCACGAACGATTTGAGCGCGAGCAACTTGCTGCAGTTTCGTTGCGTGTCGGTGTGCCGCACTATCTAACTAATGCACAGCACCCAAAATCAAGTGCTGCACTGTTGCGACATTTAGAACTTGTTCTCGGTGTGCCGACACGCCATGCCGAACTTTATGAAGAAATTCAGCGTTGGGAAGAACTTCATGATGCTGCGGTCGAAGGCGACGCCCAAGTTTCAGAGCACCTCGCGCAACTCGAAATTGACTTCGATGCTCGCACCCAGATTGAAATTCCTAACGCCGACGACCTTGGCGCAGAATTAGAGAAATTTCTTCGCGAACAACCAGACGAAGAATAAACCTGGGCTTTAGCCCATTCGTCCGCTGATGTATTGCTCAGTGCGCGTATCGCTTGGGTTCGAGAAAATTTTACGAGTCGTGTCATATTCGACAAGAACGCCGGTTGGCCTTGTTGCATTTGCACCGATTTCGGTGTTGAAAAATGCAGTGCGATCGCTGACGCGCGCAGCCTGTTGCATATTGTGCGTCACGATAATTATCGGATACTCGGTCTTGATTTCTGCCATTAAGTCTTCGATTCGAGCAGTGGCAATTGGGTCAAGCGCCGAACAAGGTTCGTCCATTAACAAAACATCAGGTTCCACTGCAAGCGCCCGAGCAATACACAAACGTTGCTGTTGACCACCTGAGAGAGAAAAAGCAGATTGCTTCAAACGATCTTTAACTTCTTCCCATAGGGCTGCGCGCTTAAGCGAACGTTCGACGATTTCGTCGGTCTCGGCTTTTGACGGCTTGCCATTTACTTTCGGACCAAACGCCACATTTTCATAAATTGACTTTGGGAAAGGATTCGGCTTTTGGAAAACCATGCCAATGCGGCGGCGGACTTCACCCGAATTTGCTTCGGGCCCGTAGAGATCAATGCCCTTGTAAAAGACATTACCCCCAACTTTGGCTGTCGGGATCAAATCATTCATTCGATTAAAGCAACGAATAATCGTTGACTTACCGCAACCTGAAGGCCCGATCAGCGCAGTGATCTCACTTTTGTGAATTGTCAAATTCACATCGCGAACCGCCAGAAAATCTCCGTAGTGCACTTGAAGACCAACCGACTCCATGATCATCTCGTTGGCAAAATTTGCCGAATTACTTGATTGACCTTCAGCCAAGTTCATTCTCAGAACGCTACCAACTTTCGGCAATGTGCTTGAAACTTCAGGGATTGTTGCATTTACCATTTTGTCTACCATGACTTTCTGCTCTTGTCTCTAATAACGATTGCGATCATGTTTAAAGAAATGAGCAATACCAAGAGCACGATAATTGCCGCCGCACCAACCGCCTGAAATTCGACTTGGGCCTCTTGTGTGTATTTCAAAATCACAAGAGGCAACACCGTGTAGTCAGAATTTAAACCCGATGGATTCGAACTCACGTATGCGAGCGCACCGAGCAAAATTAAAGGTGCCGACTCACCAAGTGCACGCGAGACCCCCAAGATGCTTCCAGTTGCGATCCCCGGGATTGCCGAAGGAAGCACCTGCTTGACAATTGTCTGCCAACGAGTTGCGCCGAGCGCAAAAGCCCCTTCACGAAGACTTGATGGCACGGCTTTTAATGCTTCGCGTGCAGAAACGATCATCACCGGCAAAACCATCATTGTCAATACCGCCGACGCAGTGCCGACAGTAAATCCCCAACCCAGCCAACCGCGAGCAATAAATGCCAATCCAAGAATGCCAAACACGATGCTCGGCACACCCGCAAGGGTTTGAATATTTATTGTTATGAGATTGTTCAAACGACTTTTTTGGTCGGCGAACTCTTCAAGATAGATCGCCGTTCCTAAGGCGATAAATAACGACACCAATCCAGATGTCACTACCACCCAAATTGAACCAAAGATTGCCGCTTGAATTCCAGCGTCTTCTGGAAACGGCGATGGAAAGTTGACAACCAGCGACGGATTAAGTCGTGAGAAACCTTTGAGCAAAGTCGTGCCAATCAAAACGATAAGCGTGACAATTGCGAGCAAGGTAAATACCCATAGACCACCCAAGAATGCTTTATCCCAATTCTTGCGCGAGGTACTTGTTGTGTCACGCAAATCTGCCCGCAAAGCCTTTGTGGTTACGACAGTGCTCATTCGTAAACCTCACGAAAGCGAGCCACGATCTTGCGACTGAACATATTCAAAATAAAAGTAATCACGAACAGCAACGACCCAACGGCAAAAATAGTTTGATAACCCGTCGAACCTGTTGGCTGATCACCTAGACCAGCAAAACCAATAAACGACGACATCGTCTGCATTGGTTGACCGACATCAAAAGTGAAATTCGCTGTACTACCAGCAGCCAACAACACGATCGTTGTCTCACCGATTGCCCGAGACATCGCAATCACACCAGCAGCGATAATCCCTGAGAGAGCAGCCGGAAAGATCACGCCCGTGCAAGTTTCACGTTTCGTGGCACCCAACGCGTACGCACCTTCGACCAATGCCCTTGGCACGGCAGCCATCGCGTCTTCGGCCAGTGTTGTCATCATCGGCATGATCATTAAGCCCACCGTGATGCCCGCAGAAAGCGAACTATAGAAACCGACATCACTAAAAACCCAAATTTTCGCCGCAATGTTTGGGCCAATGAAATTAATTGCAAAGAAACCAAACACGACCGTCGGCACGCCAGCAAGAATCTCGAGTATCGGCTTTAACTTTCTTCGTACCTTGTCGCTCGCATACTGGCTCAAATAAAAAGCGATCGCTAAACCACCTGGCACCGCGATGATTACGGCGATGAACATCACCGAAAAGGTGCCAATGATCAGGGGCCAAACACCAAAGTCTGGTGGCTCATACAGCGGAAACCAGGCAGTTGTGCCCAAGAATTCACCGAGGCTTATAGATCTAAAAAAGTCAATCGACGGTCTTACAAGGGCAACCACCACACCGGTGGTGATCAACAT
>CAMCUE010000191.1 GCA_945878705.1 Ferrithrix thermotolerans DSM 19514
GCAACCACTCATGTTTCTGTGCTTCGGTGCCGCCTTTGACGAGCGCGCGAGTGAGAATTTCTGGACGAGTTATCAGCGAACCGCCAATGCCAAGTGATGCGCGTGAAAGTTCTTCGGTGGCGATGCAACTTGCCATATATTCGCCGTCGCCACCTTCGCTGAAGCCGCCATATTCAACTGGTATCGACAAACCAAATGCACCGATCTCTGCGAGGCCAGAAATAATTTCTTCGGGCACATCAAGGTTTTTGCGGTGCACATGTTCGGCGTGGGGTGCAACTACTTTGGTGGCGAAACTTCTAAAAGTATCTTGCACCATTTCGTTGTCATCGTCTAAAAATTTCTTGCCAGGTTTGTTGGCAAGTGATGCAAGCAAATTTGGGTCAAGATATTTTTCGACAAAGTCATGCGACTCTGCAAGTGATGATGGATCAACACCCCAAAGTCTTTCGCGACCGATTAATCGTGAAACTAAATCGTGTACCATGTCTGCAACAAATGCGCAAGTAAGTGTTGCTTCTATTTCGCCCTTCGCGCCGTAGTCGAGCATTGAGCGCGCAGTTTCAACTGCTGCTCCTGCGTGCGCGAGATCGTATGCCAGAGCTTGTTGCGTGTCTGGTCCACCCGTTGCAGTAAGAGTGCGAACACCTTTGCCGACGATCGCAGATGCAAGTTCAACTGCGCGCGCCGCAATAACCAAATCTGTTGTATTTGAAGTATTAGTCATCTGCTAAACGATACTTATAAGTGCTGAATTTGACTTCATTAAGCCGTAATATAGGCAGATGAGTTTCGTCCCTCAACGACTCAGGTTTACTGCGTTACGCGCTTCGCTGCGTTGGGTGCGTTGGGCAATTTTTGCTCTGATTTTGTGGATTTTTGTGATACCGATCGTGCCGGGATTTGGCGATGCACTGAAGAAACTTAGCGAAGTTAAAACAGAGTGGCTCGTGTTAGGTATTTTTCTTGAATTTGCCGCGCTGTTTTTTTATTCAATGTTGACGCACGTCGCGCTTGGTGAAGATGCAAGCAAAGTAAGCGTTTGGACATTATTTAGAATTCAACTTTCTACTCGGTCGCTTGGCAGCCTCGTGCCTGGTGGTTCGGCTGCGAGTAACGCCCTAGGTTTTCGAATGATCACACTCGCCGGTGCCGAAGGTCGCGATGCTGGTTTTGCACTTGCAACTGCGGGTATTGGTTCTGCGGTTGTGTTGAATGTCATATTGTGGGTCGGGTTGATTATTTCGATTCCGGGTCGTGGAGTAAATGCTTTTTACGGCACGGCTGCAATTTTCGGCGTGATAATCATGGTTATTGCTGCTGGTGTCGTAGTCGGCTTGGTGGATCGCCAAGGTCGTGCTGAGCGAGTGATGCGATGGATCGCCCGTCGACTGCACTTCGACCAAGATAAAGCTGGCGAAGTCGCAGTCCATCTTGGCGAAAGATTGCGTGGATTAAAAGCTGAGCCGGGTTTACTTGTTCGCGTTTTGTCATGGGCGCTACTCAACTGGGGTCTTGACATTCTGGCGCTTTATGTATTTGTTCGTGCTTTCGGTGGGTCTGTCAGCATTGTCGGCCTTGTGATCTCATTTGGTCTCGCAAATATTTTCGCTTCAATCCCGATCACACCCGGCGGACTTGGTCTTGTCGAAAGTATTTATATTCCGTCGCTTGTCGGTTTCGGTCTTTCGACGACGACCGCCACTGTCAGCGTTTTAAGTTATCGCCTTGTGCAGTTCTGGTTACCTATTTTGGTTGGGGGTGCGTGCTATTTAAGCCTGCGATTTGGAAAATATGCGTTGCAACAAGCCAGCGAATTGAAATCACTCAAGCGATATGCAGATGTCGGAAACGCAAGTCGAACAAGCCGTATTGAATGGGTTGAACGCAATGCCACAACTGATCGTACGAGAGAAATCACGTTGCCAAAATATGATCCTCGATATGGTCTGGCTGAAACCGAGGAGATACCTGTGTCGAGTGAAATTCGTGACGAACGACGCCTTAGCAATTAGCGTGTAACTCGTGACGATTCACGAACGACCATTTGGAAGATATTTAGAAGATTTCATCGTCGGCGATGTTTACCGACATTGGCCGGGCAAAACAATTACTGAGGCCGATGATCATTTGTTTTGCATGATCACAATGAATCATCACCCGTTGCACACAAACGATTGGTTCGCGCAACAAAGTGTGCAGGGTCGCAATGTTGTGGTTGGCAATCTGGTTTATTCGCTTGTTCTTGGTATGAGTGTGCCAGATGTGAGTGGTGCGGCCATAGCCAATCTCGAAGTTGAAACATTGCAGCACAAGCATCCAACTTTTCATGGTGACACGATTCATGCTGAGACTCGTGTGCTTGAAGTTAAACCTTCGTCTTCAAAACCAGATCGTGGGGTTGTGACAGTTGAGAGCAAAGGTTTCAATCAAGCAGGTAAGGAAGTTTGTTACTTTCGTCGGCGTGTTTTAGTTTGGAAGCGCGACAGCGCACCAACTCGCGCGCGACCATACAACCAAGAAGACGCCTGGGACTAATTAACTGGTAGTTCTAGTTTTTTGTGATTGCTGCGACGATTGAGTCGTAAGCCGAATCGGCAAGCGCACGCATTTCGTCGTCGGTGCGATCTTGAATTGGGTGTGGCACGAACACGCGTTGCACAGTCGGAAAGCCGAGTGCATTTGCTTGTGATTCGGCAGCCTGCACAAAAACATCCGAGGCAATGAACATCGCCGGCACGCCGCGAGTTTCAAGATCAACTATGTCGTGCACACTGCACGACGTACAACTGCCTCAATCGGCGAGGGCTTCAATCACCAGCGTGCACTTGGTGGCGATTTCATGGCGCAGATCTGCGGGTGCTGGCTTGGTAAAAGTTGGCTTGCGAAAACGTAAGACCTTTGCGCCGGCTGTCGTGAGTCGCGATTCGAGTTGATTCAAAAAAACATCGCCGCGCGCCTTTGAAATGTCAAGCAGACCGATTGTCTGACCCGAAATAGTTGCCGGCCTAGCGAGCAACTCGCGCGAGCCCAACTTCTTCTCACTCGTTGGATCAAGAATCACGCGGCCCGTCATCACACCACCAACATACTCACTGGATCGCCACCACTCGCTATTGCGTCACCCCGACCGAAGCACTAACAGGGGATTGCCTCGCAAAGATTTAGTAAGATTTACT
>CAMCUE010000192.1 GCA_945878705.1 Ferrithrix thermotolerans DSM 19514
TGTCTGCACTGTGTCGCTCGGAAACTCGTGTTGCCAAGCATCAAATGACCATCGTGCAGCCAGTTGCCAATGCGTTGGGTGTTCGCAAAGTGCGACAACTTTGTATTTTGTCACCTTAATATTCTAAGGTTTGACAGGTGAGCACTACGGCTACTCATCCGGGGGTGACCGCTGAGTATTTGTCAGGAGCACTCGCTACAACCTCAGGCAGTGCACGCCTTGAGATTGAATCAGTTACTGCAATTGGAACTGGGCAGATGGCCGAGAGTTATCGAGTTGTGTTCAAAGAAAACGCAGCGCGCCAATTACCTAAAAGCGTCGTCGTAAAGGTGCCTTCGCAAAATGAAAATAGTCGCGGTGCATCACGCGCAACTCGTTGTTATGAACTCGAAACTAATTTCTATGCGAACCTGCGCGAGCATGTCAAAGTTGCTGCACCTGAATGTTTGCATGTTTGGTATGACGCAATGTCTGACGACTTTGTGTTGGTACTCGAAGATATTGTTGGGGCGACGCAAGGCGATCAGATTTCTGGCGCAACGATTCAACAAGCCGAAGCGGCAATTGATGAATTAGTGAAGTTGCATTCTCCGCTTTGGGGATCGGAGAAACTAAATGAGTTCAACTGGTTGCCCAAGCACTCGGTCACTAGTGCGGCCGGGACGAGTCAGCTATTGAAAGCAATGTTTCCGGGTTTTGCCGAGCGGTTTGCAAGCACAGTAAGTGCCGAGATTATTTCGCTTGGCGCCAGACTGGTTGAGAATTACGACCGCTATACCGCAGCCTTCCCCGATGTTCTGACCGTTACCCACCGCGATTTCCGGTTGGACAATTTATTGTTCACTGAAAGTGAAAAACATTTTGATGTCAAAGTTGTCGACTGGCAAACTGTTGGCGCAATGCCAGGGGCGTGCGACTTGGGTTATTTCATTGGTGCAAGTTTCGGTGTTGATGATCGTCGCGACAATGAACAGACTCTTGTTCGGCGATACTGTGCAGGGCTTCAATCAGAAAACATCGGTACGGATTACGAAGTCATATGGGCGCAATACCGTCTGCTTGGTACTTCGGGCTACATCATGGCTATTGTCGCTTCAATGCTTGTCAAACAAACCGAACGAGGCGATGCAATGTTTGCGGTGATGGCAAATCGTCACGGGCAGCAAATGATTGATCTTGAGACCGAAAAACTTTTCGCTTAGAAAGATGAACAAATAGAGATGGCCAAATTCACAGCACTTGATGAGCGCTTTGCACATCAGATACCCGAGCCGTTTCCAAATGTTTTGCACTTTCACTCGGATTGGCGCGAGAGTTTATTTTTCATCATGCACGAACGCGAAAAGCCTGGTGATGTGTTGATCTTGACGCTCGCACACTTTCCATCCCGTCAAGAAATGGATTCGCTACAACTTGGTCGCGTTGGAGATTCGCCGATTATGGCTCGTCACGTACGAAAAGTTGACGGCGATCAAGACGATTTTCGTGTCGGACCGATAACAATTGATCTCATCGAACCGTTAAAAAAGATTCGCTTGGTAGCCGCGGCTAGTGAAGCGACACCCGTAAGTTTCGACGTCACTTTTGCTGCGCGAACTGCGCCGTATCAACTTCGCCGCGGCACGATGAAAGCCAAGCACGAAATAATTTGGGATCAATCACATATGTTTCAGAGTGGTATCTACAACGGTTCATACACGCACGACGGCAAGACAACTCAAATTAATAATTGGTGGGGTCAGCGCGATCATTCGTGGGGCGTTCGCTCACATGCGCGTTGCCCAGTGTGGATGTGGATGCCAATTCAGCTCGAAGAGGGCATGCTCAGCGTTTGGCATTGGGAGTATCCGAACGGCGCGCGCGTCTATACCGACGGTTGTTTCGCCCCGGCTGATGGCGGTGAACCTACACCGGTTATAGATTTTCAACACGATCTGCACTGGCTAGATGCAGGGGGTCAATCAGTCTCGTATGAGAAATTTGGTGACGATGTCGCAGGTCTAGCTGGCACAGTTAATTTCACGTTGCAGGGCGGCCGAAAAATTACAGTTGAAGCGAATGGTCGCTGGGCGCAGCGCTATAGCCAACTCGCTAATCGCGCCGACAATGTTCTTGGTGGTGGTTTAAGCGAGATGCAGGTGCGAACCTCTGACGGGGCAATCGGCACTGCAATTTTTGAGATCACCGGGCAATATCACCACAGATATTTTCCAATTGCTCGCGGCGCTAACTTTCCACCTGACGGTCAGTAAATTCGGCGAAGTTTCATGTCACCTAAGTCAGCATCGGCGATAACGCGAGCGAAGAACTCGGCACCAACTGATCGTCATTTTGATCCGCAAGATTTAGAGCGTGTACGACGCGGTTTTATTGCTGCTCGCACCGAGCCAGAAATTCTTGACGACCATGGTCGCAAAGTAGTTGACACGGGTGCGTATGATTTTTTGCGCGACAATAGAGAGCAACCCGACACCGTAAATCCACATTTGTGGCGACACGCAACGCTTAACGCTCATCACGGCTTGTTTGAAGTTGCGAAAGATATTTGGCAAGTTCGTGGTTACGACATTTCAAATATAACTTTCATCAAGGGCACGACTGGCTGGGTAGTAATTGATCCACTCACAGCTGACAGCACAGCCAAGGCATCGCTTGATTTGTTGACTGAGCATGTTGAAAATCGTCCGGTAACGGCTGTGATTTATACGCATTCCCATGCCGACCATTTCGGTGGCGTGTTGGGTGTGACGAGCAAATCAGATGTCGAATCTGGCACGTGCCAGATAATTGCACCTGTTGGTTTCTTGCACGAGGCAATCGCTGAAAATATCATTGCTGGCCCAGCGATGAGTAGGCGAGCGACCTATCAGTTCGGCCGATTATTACCGCCTAGTCCGCAAGGTCATGTTGACTGTGGGCTCGGCACTTCTGTGCCGACGGCTGCGCCTTCGCTGCTTGCGCCGACACGCGACATAACGCATACGGGCGAAGAATTAGTAATTGACGGCGTGCGAATTGTATTTCAACTAACTCCAGAGACAGAAGCCCCTGCAGAGATGAACTTTTTCTTTCCGGATCACGGGTGGCTATGTATGGCTGAGAATTGTTCGCACACGATGCACAATTTGGTGCCGATTCGGGGTGCTCTTGTGCGCAATGCTTTGAACT
>CAMCUE010000193.1 GCA_945878705.1 Ferrithrix thermotolerans DSM 19514
AAACCCGCGACATCGACCACAACATTTCGTTCAGAGGCGATCTCTTGGGTTAACTCAAGTGGAAACCCATAGGTATCGTGCAACAAAAAAGCACTTGAGCCACTCAGCGGTGCCGAGTTTTTTGATTTCGCAGATGACTTTTCAATTGCAACAAACTCGGTTTCAAGAATCGTCAAACCATTCTTCAGTGTCTGTCGGAAACTTTCTTCTTCCTTAGTTAATACGCCCAATATGAAATCCTTGTTGTCCAACAGTGTTGGATGTGCCTCGCCCATTACATCGATAGCAGTTTCAACAAGTTTTGGCATTACGAGTTTCTCGGTGCCGAGCAAATAGGCATGGCGTACCGCGCGACGGAAAATTCTTCGCAATACATATCCACGACCTTCATTTGACGGAAACACACCATCATTGACAAGCATCATCGAAGATCTTGCGTGCTCAGCCAGAACACGCAGCGAAAAACTTGCCCGATCTTCGTAGTCACCAATTTTATATTTCTTGGATGTCACCGACTGTGCCTGCTCAATCAGTGGAAACAGGACATCAGTTTCCCAAATTGAATCCTTGCCTTGCTTCAGCGCCAAAATTCTTTCAAGCCCAGCACCAGTATCTATCGAAGGTTTAGGAAGTGGCGTGCGAGAACCGTCTGCCGCCTGATTGAACTGCATAAATACGAGGTTCCAGAATTCTAAAAATCGATCACCCTTTGGATCGTTAAGCGGACCACCATCAGGCCCGAAGGCAGGCCCACGATCAATGTGAATCTCAGAACACGGACCACACGGACCAGTGTCTCCCATTTGCCAGAAATTATCTGCGTCACCAAGTCGTTGAATTCGATTCATTGGCACGCCAACTTGATCGTGCCAAATCTGTTCGGCTTCATCATCGCTTTCATGCACCGTTATCCAAAGTTGATCACCATCAAAGCCAAATACTTCTGTAACTAACTCCCAACTCCACGGAATTGCTTCTGATTTAAAGTAGTCACCGAAACTAAAATTACCGAGCATTTCAAAAAATACGCAGTGACGTTTGGTTCGACCAACATCATCGAGATCGTTATGTTTGCCTCCCGCACGCGCACACTTCTGTACGCTCACTGCTCGTTTGAAGGTCGGTACTTCGTCGCCAACGAAATACGGTTTAAACGGCACCATTCCGGCGACCGTGAATAACACCGTCGGATCATGCGGGATAAGGCTTGCTGAGTCGACTTTGGTGTGACCGCGCTGCGTAAAAAACCCTGTAAAAGCGTTACGAATGTCGTTTGCACTTTGAATTCCGCTTGTCATACGCGACAAGCCTACTCTTCGCGCCTAGTTACAAGCCGTCAGGTTTAATTCTGCGAATTATCAAAAATCTTTGAAAGTTCTTCGTCATCAAGACTTTCACCAGAGGTCACACCCTGCCAAAGTCCAACGACGTAATCTTTTAACGAGGCAGCCATGTCAGTCAATGTGTCAGCGATATTTTCGGACGAGAACATATCAGTCTTGCCATCATCCTTCTTCTTCATGTAGTTAATTCCAAAGACTGCCGCTGCTGCACCCAGAAGAAACCAAAAAAGTCGCTTTCTCATTTCTATTTTTCCTTTTCGTTAGATTCGGTTGTTGCTCCGGGTTTGAGTCGATCTGAAATAACTTGTTCTAACCCATGAACACTCGGTTTGTAATACTCAGTCTGCCGAGAAATCGAGCCAATTGCTTCGTCGGGTAAATACTGCTGTGAAACCCAACCCCGCGGGTCATCGTGCGGATAAACATACCCTTGTCCATGCCCAAATTCTTTAGCCGCTTGATAATGGCCGTCTCGCAGGTGAGCAGGTACCTCGGTGTTGACGCCCTTGCGAATGTCTTCACGAGCCGACCAAATCGCTAGGGCTACACGATTACTTTTTGGCGCAGTCGCTAAGTAGACAACAGCCTGCGCCAAATTTAATTGGGCTTCGGGCAAACCGACATGCTCGAGTGCAGTTGCCGCAGCAACAGCAACGACGAGTGCATTTGGGTCAGCCATACCAATGTCTTCGCTTGCAAGAATTACCAAGCGTCGCGCAATAAATTTCGCATCGTCGCCAGATTCAAGCATTCTTGCAAGCCAAAATAATCCTGCCTGCGGATCCGAGCCACGAATACTTTTAATGAATGCTGAGACAACGTCGTAGTGATCATCACGACCATAACGCAATGCACTAACGCCGAGCGCAGCGTTGACATGCTCGAGCGAGACAATCTCGTGATTTTCTTGCGCCAAAGCACATGCCACTTCTAGTGAAGTCAATGCTTGACGCGCATCGCCACCAGACCGAGTTGCTAACGCTTCGATTGCTTGTGATTGCCCTTGCAAACCTTCGGCAATCAATCCGCGTTCTAAAAGTATCGTGATATCGCTGACCAACAAAGGCTCAAGACGAAATAATGTGCTTCGACTTCGCAACGGTGAATTAATTTCGAAATAAGGATTCTCGGTCGTCGCGCCGATCAATGTGATCACGCCGTTTTCGACTGAAGGCAAAAGCGCATCTTGTTGGGATGTAGAAAATCGATGAATTTCGTCAATGAACACAATCGTCCCGCGACCAAATTGTCCGAGACGGTCGGTCGCCCGTTCAATGACTTCGCGAACATCTTTGACACCAGCGCTTACTGCTGAAAGTCTTTCAAAAGATCGCTGTGTTGTCAGTGCGATGACTTCGGCGAGCGTCGTTTTTCCGGTACCGGGTGGACCCCAAAAAATTATTGAACTGATTTTGTCTGCTTCTATCAGCGTGCGAAGCGGAGAACCTTTTGCGACCAAATGAGTTTGCCCGACAACTTCATCTAGCGAACGCGGACGCATTCGCGCTGCTAGTGGTGCTTGAGCTCTAAGTTGTTGCTCAGCGGCGCTACTGAACAGGTCGTCTTTCATTTGATAGCTGGTGGCAACAACCTGATTCCTAGCTCTGTGAGTTGCGCAGATTCAACATTTGTTGGCGCATTGGTCATCGGGTCCGAACCAGACTGAGTTTTTGGAAACGCAATCACTTCACGAATATTGTCTTCGCCAGCAAGAATCGCAGTCAGACGATCAATTCCAAATGCAAAGCCACCGTGCGGTGGTGCGCCATATTTGAAAGGCTGAAGAAAGAACCCGAACCTGTGGT
>CAMCUE010000194.1 GCA_945878705.1 Ferrithrix thermotolerans DSM 19514
CCAAAAAAAGCATCAAACAAGCAAACAACGTGAATTAACTTGCGAGAAATAACCATACGGCAACGCTGTTGGTTCTGTTGTGCTGGGGATTGACCCAGGTCTTACGCGTTGCGGCTACGCAGTATTAGAAGTGCAAGGATTAACTCAAATTACGATGCGAGCACTCGGGGTGTTGCGTACACGTCCAGACCAACCTTTGCCACAACGACTCGCAGAACTGAGTGTCGAAATCGATCAACTTCTTGATGAGTATCTGCCGTCTGTAGTTGCAGTTGAACATATCTTTTTTCAATCGAATGTCCGCACAGCGATGAGTGTTGGTCAAGTCAGTGGGTTAGCCCTAAGTGCTGCTGCGCGACGCGGATTGCAAGTTGCGCAGTACACACCAAACCAAGTCAAACTTGCACTCACCGGATGGGGAGCGGCCGACAAAGCGCAGGTGCAAAAAATGGTTAAGCAACGACTTGGACTCAATACAATTCCAAAACCCGCCGACGCAGCCGATGCTGCGGCTATCGCGTTATGTCACATTGCGTCAAGCCCGCTCGAACAAAAAATCAATAGCGCGAAAGCAAAGTCAGCATGATCGGATCATTGCGTGGCACTGTGCTTGAGCGCACCAATGATTCGACAGTATTAATTGAGACAAACGGCATCGGATATTTTGTTCATGTCACACCACGAACACTTGGAGAACTTGAACCTACAACAACTGCTTTCGTTTATATCCACCACCATGTTCGAGAAGATGCGCAAACCCTTTATGGATTTCTTGAACGCGACGAGCGTCGATGTTTTGAAATTCTTATTGCAACCCATGGTGTTGGGCCGACGATGGCAATGATGATCTTGGCGACGCATTCGCCTCGTGCTTTAGTTGACATAGTTGCAGGCTCTGACATCGCTGCATTAACACTCGTCTCGGGTGTCGGCAAAAAAACCGCCGAGCGATTATTGATTGAACTAAAAAATCGACTGCACCTAAACATCTTGGAAGGGAGCAACACGATTAATGGTCCATCAAGCGTTGGTGATGTGCGGGATGCACTTTCTGGTTTGGGATATTCAACTGAAGAGATTCGCGATGTTCTACGAGAAATTTCTGTAAGTAATGACTCTGAGTCAATGTTGCGCGAGGCTCTAAATATGTTGGGTGCCCGTCGTGCGTGAAGAGTTCACTGATCCGTCATTAACGAACGACCCTAGTGATCATGATGACATTGGGTTACGACCCAAGGCGTTGGGTGATTTCGTTGGTCAGCGCGAACTGAAAGAGCATCTCGGCATCGTGCTTGAAGCAGCGCGAAAAAGAGAACAATCAGCCGATCATATTTTGTTGGCTGGGCCACCAGGTTTAGGCAAGACAACCATGGCAGGAATCGTGGCAAGCGAAATGAATGCCAAGATTCACATCACTTCTGGCCCTGCCCTTGAGCGCGCTGGGGATTTGGCCGCAATTCTGACGAAGCTCGATGTCAACGATGTTTTGTTTATCGATGAGATTCATCGGCTATCGCGTCAAGTTGAAGAAATTCTGTATCCAGCAATGGAAGATTTTCAAATAGATATTGTCGTCGGCAAAGGTGCATCGGCGTCGTCAATTCGTCTGACGTTGCCTAGGTTTACTTTGATCGGAGCCACGACTCGCACCGGAATGATTACAGGACCACTGCGCGACCGGTTCGGTCTCGTTGCTCGACTTGATTTCTATGAAGTTGATGAACTTGAGTTGATCGTTCAACGCACAGCACGAATTTTAAATGTGCCGATCGACGGTGCTGGTGCCCAAGAGATTGCTCGCCGTTCGCGCGGAACCCCGCGAATTGCTAACCGTTTGCTGCGTCGGGTGCGAGACCATGCCGAAGTTCGTGGAAATGGAAAAGTGACGAAAGCCAGCGCGCGTCAAGCACTCGAAGTTTTTGGTGTTGATGATTTGGGTCTTGACAAAGTTGACCGAGCGATTTTGTCTGCTTTGTGCCGACAGTTTGGTGGTGGCCCCGTTGGTCTTTCGACTCTTGCTATTTCGGTCAGCGAGCAGACTGAAACCATTGAAGATGTTTACGAACCGTTTTTAATTCAACAAGGGTTACTCGCGCGCACACCGCGTGGCCGCGTTGCGATGCCTGCGGCTTGGCGCCACATTGGCGAAACACCGCCAACAACCGCCCCAGAACTTTTCTAAAAATTTTATTTTATGAGACTTGAAGATTTTGATTATTTGTTGCCCGATGAACTGATTGCTCAGACGCCAATTGAACCGCGAGATTCGGCGCGGCTATTAGTAGATCAAGGTTCGGCTGGTGCGCTTCACAACAAGATGAGAGACTTCGCGGATTTTTGTGTTGCTGGTGATGTTGTTGTTGTCAACGACACAAAAGTGATTCCTGCTCGGCTGCGACTTGTTCGGCAATCAGGAGGTTCGGCCGAAGCTTTATTGCTTGAACCGCGAGACACATCGCAAGAAACTTGGGAGGCAATGGTTCGTCCAGCAAAACGATTAAAACTAGGCGAGATTTTATTTGCAGTTGACGGCACACCGTTAGTTCAAATCGGTGAACGAACTGAATCAGGCGATACTTTTTTGGTCAAACTTTTAATTGAAGCAAAGATGAGTTCATCTGAATTGTTACAGCGATTTGGTGAGATGCCTCTGCCACCATATATAACGACAAAACTTTTAGAAGCAGATCGTTATCAGACGGTGTATGCCAACCGTCCGGCGTCCGCAGCGGCGCCAACAGCCGGACTTCATTTCACCGACTCGCTTCTTTTGGCGCTTCGAAACAAGGGCGTCAAACTTTTGACTGTTGATCTAACTGTCGGATTAGACACTTTTGCGCCCGTGACGCAAAGCGACCCGCGCAATCACCCGATGCATACAGAGTCATACTGCGTAACCGCCGAGGTGCTCGATCAATGTCGTCAAGCCAAGCGTGTTATTGCCGTCGGGACAACTGCAACTCGTGCCCTAGAAGCAGCTGCAACAACTGGTGTATTGTCCGGTCGAACGAAGATGTTCATCTCGTCTGGTTATGAATTTAAAGTTGTAGATCTGCTGTTGACGAATTTTAATATGCCAAGAACGACTTTGTTGATGCTCGTTGATGCTTTCGTTGGCGCGCGCTGGA
>CAMCUE010000195.1 GCA_945878705.1 Ferrithrix thermotolerans DSM 19514
ATCTTGCTTGGCACATATGAGCAGAACAATCGTCCGTGGTCAACAAAAGAAACTCCATGGGATTTCGTGTTTCAATTATTGCCACACGATCTTGAGCGCATTGCCCCAGAACTTGAGCGAGGCTTTGCTCACTTTCCTGCTGTTGGGCGCGCTGGTATCAAAAAATTCGTCAACGGACCGTTTACATTTTCACCAGACGGCAATCCATTAGTTGGCCCGATCAAGGGCATGCCTGGCATGTGGTCGGCTTGTGCAGTTATGGCCGGCTTGTCACAAGGTGGCGGCGTAGGTCTATCTCTCGCCAATTGGATGGTGCATGGCGACCCAGGCGCTGACATCTGGGGTATGGATGTCGCACGTTACGGCGACTTCGCAACGCTCGAGTTCACAAATGCAAAAGTTCGCGAAAACTATTCACGGCGCTTTCGCATTACCTTCCCTAACGAAGAACTAACCGCTGCACGACCTCTGCACACGACGCCGATCTACGACCGATTACTTTCACATAATGCGGTAATGGGTGCCGGCTTCGCCCTTGAACACCCACTGTGGTTTCAAGACAAGGGTAAAGATCCAATCGAAGACGTTACTTTTTATCGTTCAAATGCGTTTACGAATGTTGGCGAAGAGTCACGGGCCGTACGCGAACGTGTTGGGTTTTCAGAGGCCTCAAACTTTGCGAAATACAAAGTTAGTGGCGCGGGTTCATCAGCATGGTTGCAAGGTCTATTTACAAACGCGCTACCTAAAATTGGTCGCACGGCATTAACCGCAATGCTCAACCCCGAAGGCAAGATCGTTGGCGAGTTTTCTGTATCTCGTATTGGTGACGAAGAATTCTTTTTATTCGGATCACAAGCAGCCGAAGTTCATCATCCGCGCTGGTTCTTGGCTCACCTGCCTGCAAATACGCAGATTCGTTTTGAAACGCTTGCATTGTCAATGGTTGGACTCACAGTGGCCGGCCCGCGCTCGCGTGACGTGTTACAGAAACTCACTGGCACATCGCTAGCAACGAAAGATTTCTCGTTTATGAGTTTTCGCCGTGTCAACATCGGC
This sequence comes from Ferrithrix thermotolerans DSM 19514, assembly GCA_945878705.1. Taxonomy (GTDB): domain Bacteria; phylum Actinomycetota; class Acidimicrobiia; order Acidimicrobiales; family Ilumatobacteraceae; genus BACL27. The sequence goes on from CAMCUE010000195.1 coordinate 1,060, forward strand.
AACGCGCCAGTGTGGCTATCACGAATGACTTATACGGGTGACCTCGGCTACGAAATTTGGATTGCACCTGAGTATCAGCGCTACTTATTCGACTTAATTTGGGATGCCGGCAAAGAGTTCGACATGCGACTATTCGGGTTCAGAGCACTGATCACGATGCGTCTCGAAAAGAACTTCGGCACTTGGTTCAGAGAATATCGACCGATCTATACGCCACTCGAAGCAGGCATGGAGCGAGCAATGAAATTTGACCATGAGTTCATCGGTCGCGCTGCAGTTGAAGCCGAAATGAAGACTGGCCCAGCGCGCAAACTTGTGATGTTCAAAGTTGAGGTAGATAAAACTCGCCCAGCCGACGTGATCGGTGATGAACCGGTGTTTCATGACGGCAAAGTTGTGGGTTGGATAACTAGCGGAGGCTACGCGCACTACAGCGGCGTCTCGCTCGCAATGGGTTACATCCCTGCAGAACTCGCCAAGGCCGGTACAACTGGTTTCGAAATTGAAATCATTGGCAACATGCGCCCAGCGACATTGCAACTTGAACCAGCGCTTGACCCCTCGGGTTCACGCATGCGCGCGTAACTATTTAGTTAAAACTAATTTTGTAATTGCTTTAGTTTTGCCACAGGTATGTGGCAGCGCATGAAGTGACCAGGCTCAACCTCAGTCAAGTTCGGCTCTTCAGTTTCACAAAGCGTTTCATAACCAGAGTCGGCCTTGCGCGGGCATCGTGGGTTCAACACACAACCACTTGGCGGATTACTCGGACTCGGCACCACACCAGTCAATGGAATGCGCTTACGAATCGAACCATCAATATTTGGTACCGACGATAGAAGCGCTTCGGTATACGGATGAAACGGCCCATTAAACACACGTTGCGAAGTACCAAACTCAACCACACGACCCAAATACAACACAGCAATGCGATCAGAGATATAACGCACGACGCCAAGATCATGCGAGATGAAAACAAAACTCGTATTGTCTTTTTTCTGCAAATCAACTAACAGATTCAAAATCGCTGCCTGCACCGAAACATCAAGTGCCGAAGTAGGTTCATCACAAACAACAATTTGTGGCGCGCCTGCGAACGCTCGAGCAATCGCAACACGCTGTTTCAATCCACCAGAAAGTTGTGCTGGACGCACACTATGCAATGATGCATCAACTCGCATGCCTGTTAGAAGGTCGTGTGCACGGACTACAGAATCATCGACGCTGAATCCACGCAGACGTTCAACTGCTCGACTAATAATTCGAGTCACACTATGGCGACGGTTTAAAGCTTGATCAGGGTTCTGAAAAACGATTTGCATCGCTCCAACATCGCTGACGTCGCGACGATTAAGTGTCTTAGCTAATCCCTTACCATCGAGAGTTACAACGCCACCTTCTTCAGGTGACACAAGACCAAGCAGGAGTTTCGCGATAGTTGTTTTACCCGAGCCCGACTCACCTACCAAACCAAGCGTCTCGCCAAAACCTAAGTTAAACGACACATCATTAATCACGCGAACCTTATGACCATCTTGCGTAAATATTTTCGACAAATGACTGATACTCAGCAATGTGTCATCGTTGTGCACAGCGTGAACATCAGCCTGCGATGCATACTCAATCTGCTCAATTGATCGTGGCATTGAACTTGCTTTGTCACTGTGAAAGCATCGCGCAATATGTGCACCTTTGATCTGCACCATCTGCGGCAACTCAGTTCGACACTTGTCGTCAGCAAGAGAACATCGAGATGCAAACACGCAACCCTCGTACTTTGTGCCAAGCGCAGGTGGTGTACCAGGGATCGTGTCTAGTCGATCAGTGCTCTTGTGCAAACCGCCTCGCGGTATACAGCGCAACAAACCAACCGTATAAGGATGGCTCGGATTTTTGAACAATTCGGCGGTCGCACCCTGCTCGACTAAAGCGCCCGCATAAAGAACGCCGACGCGGTCACACATGTTGCGAATTACTCCGAGGTTGTGGCTGATGAACAAAACTGCAGTGCCCG
>CAMCUE010000196.1 GCA_945878705.1 Ferrithrix thermotolerans DSM 19514
GCTAAACCTGTTGACCATCCACGACATTTCGCGGCAACTCCATCAAACATCGCTTCACGCTTCGCTTCTAAAAGTTGTTTAGAGTCGCGCACGCCACCAAGCGCAACCGCCGGCTGATCACCAAAAATCAACTCGTCACTCAACATTGCAATGCCAATCACGAGTGGCCCAGCCCAACTACCTTTACCGACTTCGTCAATGCCGACAATTGTTCTCGCACCATATTGAAATAACGCACGCTCACGCGACGCATCGGGCCACGGCTTAATTTTTTTCACTTGCTGTTTTTCACATTAACGCAAACGTACGCTCGCACTCGCTGCCGTGAACTCGCCAACTTGCCACCACATTTTGTCTTGCAAGAGTTTCTCCGCAGCCTCTGATGTTACGGCCGCCAGTAATCCACCACTGGTTTGCGGATCCATACATAATGCAACGTGCGCGTCATCATCAAAGTTTTTTTCATCTACGAAAAAGTGACCGTCTACATAGGTTCGATTGCGTGGGTCGCCACCAGTGCGCACACCGCGTTGCGCGGCTTCAAGTGCACCTGGGTATGCACGAAACGCCGACGAATCAAGCACCAACTGCACACCTGAGCGTTGCGCCATCTCCCAGCCGTGACCTGCAAGCCCGTATCCAGTCACGTCAGTAACGCCATGCACAGCGCCACCAAGTTTCTGCAACTGCTCAGAGGCTTGACGATTCAATTGGCGCATGCCAGCAATTGCCACGAGTTTTTCTGCGTCGGTGCCAGCGGCAAGTGTTAATCCTGTGCCGAGTGGTTTAGAAAGAAGTGCGACGTCACCAGCCTTGGCTCCGGCTTTGCGAAATATTTTTTTAGGATCAACAACTCCCTGCACCGCAAGCCCGAAGATCGGCTCTGGGTTGCGAATTGTGTGACCGCCAGCAACAGAGCCACCAGCAAGCGCCACCACTCTGGCAGCAGCGGCAAAAATAATTGAAATTGCCTCGCGCGGAAAGTGCTCAGGAAACGCAGCAATGTTTACGGCCAGCACAACTCGTCCACCCATTGCAAAAACATCGCTGCATGCATTGGCTGCCGAAATCGCACCAAAATCATCTGGGTCATCAACAAGCGGCGGAAAAAAATCTGTCGTGCTAACTAAAGCAACATCATCGCTGACTTGATAAACCGCAGCATCGTCAAACGGCGCTAAGCCAACTAATAGTGCTGGATCTATTTTTGACTGCGCACCGTTTGCAAGTTCGGATACGAGATCTGTCAGTAATGATGCACCCCATTTGGCTGCACAACCACCACACGAAGTCCACTCGGTTAATTTGATCGGCACAGAAAGTTTTGATATCGCATCTGCACTACCCGAGTTCATATCAACATCCTATTTCGCGCCGATATTTGCAAAACCACTGAGCAAAGTTTCACCACGAATATCAGTACTTGAAAAAGTTTTATCGATAGCGCTTGCCACGACACGCAAACCAGTTGGTCCGTCAATATCCCATAACAATGCAGGTCGCTCACCATGCCATCGCACGGCGTATGAAATCGTGTGCAGTGGTGTCGCCATCAGTTTGTGACATTCAAAGTTGACTCCAAGCCAAGATTCGTCGATGCCGCGCGGGCAAATATCAATATTGCCGTCGCGACGATGCGCTACAAGTTGCGATTCAATCCATGATGGGCAACGCGAACTTGACTTAGTTAATGCAGTCATTTCGCGCGACACATCAGACTCTGGCAGGTTTGACCAAACTCGCGCCACATCGTCGCGCCCGCGGCTCTCGCCGGCGCGGTCAAGAACCATGCCAGCCGCCAAGATCGCACGATCCTCATCCCACTGCACAACTTTGTTTCGAGCGCAACGCTTGATGATTTTTTCGGCTGCGACGGCGACATCGCTCGCCCACTGGGCAGGTTTGTCGCCGAGCCGAACGCGCTCTGCAATTTCTAAAACAAATTCAACATCGTCGGTTTGACGATCAAATGTTTGTGGCTCACTCAGCAAAATTTCGCAGCGTTTTTGTGTCAGCAAAGTTGACCACGAAAGTTCAGGCAGATCAACACGGCTAGAGACTTGTAATGCCGCAATCCACCCGCGTTCAACTTGTTCAAAACTCGGCAACGCCTCAAGTTCGCTGGCTGAAAGTTGCGCCGAAACTTTATTAGCCGCACCAATTCGAATTGCTGCGCGCATTGTGGCGTGATGCCCCACAGGAAACACGACGCTGCCACTTGGCAACTCAATACCTTGCACACCAGTCGGGCTTGGCGCACGCATCGTCGAAATATCGCCACGGTCAAACGCCACCGCAAACGGCAACGCCGAGTCATTATAAATCTCAACGACAATAACCCCGCCAGAATTAGCAACGCCATAAACGCGTTGCACCGCATCACCACCCGGAACTTTCAGCCGAGTCTCAATCACCGGCACTCCAGAAACTTGCCGTTGACGCACAGTTGTGTCACGAGCCGGCTCGTACCACCGATCATCTGCGGCGATAAACCATCGCAAGCGAACTTCGCCATCAACTAGTAAGTCACCCCAAGGTGTGACTTCACCGCGCCACTGCGCGCCGCGAACACCAACTGCGAGCATTAATCCAACTCTGCTTTGCTGGCTCGAGACATCAGTTGCACCATCGCATCGCTCGCACTTGTCGTGCCTTCGCAAACCGCCGCAACTTGTTGAGTGATCGGCATATCAACTTTGCATCGCTGTGCTAGTTGCAACACCGACAACGATGACCTAACGCCTTCGGCAACCATCTTCATCGAACCTGTGATCGAACCAATTGATTCTCCTTTGCCGAGTCGTAAACCGACTGCATTGTTACGGCTTTGCGCCGACGCACACGTCGCGATGACATCGCCAATGCCGGCCAAACCGGTAAATGTGCTCGGGTTTGCGCCGAGTGCAACACCAAGTCGCGACATCTCAGCGAGCCCGCGAGTGATTAATGTCGCTTTCGAATTGTCTCCGAATCCCATTCCTTCGACGATGCCCGAAGCAATTGCAATCACATTTTTCACGACGCCACCAATTTCGCAACCCAGAACATCAGGGTTG
>CAMCUE010000197.1 GCA_945878705.1 Ferrithrix thermotolerans DSM 19514
CATCGCGACGATTAAGTGTCTGCGCTAATCCTTTACCGTCAAGAGTGACAACGCCGCCTTCTTCAGGCGAAACAAGACCAAGTAAAAGTTTGGCGATTGTTGTCTTACCCGAACCCGACTCACCCACCAAACCAAGCGTCTCACCAAAACCTAAATTAAACGAGACATCGTTAATTACTCGCACCTTGTGACCATCTTGCGTAAATATCTTCGACAAATGACTGATGCTGAGCAATGTGTCATCGTTGTGCACAGCGTGCACATCAGCCTGCGATGCATAGTCAATCTTCTCAATTGATCGTGGCATTGAACTTGCTTTATCACTGTGAAAACATCGGGCAATATGTGCGCCATTAATCTCTACCATCTGAGGCAACTCTGTTTGACACTTATCGTCAGCAAGAGCACATCGCGATGCAAACACGCAGCCTTCATACTTTGTGCCAAGCGCCGGTGGTGTACCTGGGATCGTGTCAAGACGATCAGTGCTCTTATGTAGACCACCTCGAGGTATGCAGCGCAACAAACCAACTGTGTAAGGGTGGCTTGGATTTTTAAATATCTCCGCTGTTGCACCCTGCTCGACTAGAGCACCCGCATAAAGAACGCCTACACGGTCGCACATGTTGCGAATTACTCCGAGGTTGTGGCTAATGAACAAAACCGCAGTGCCCGTATCGCGACGCAATTCGCGCACCAGGTCAAGAACTTCTGCTTCAACGGTTGCATCAAGACCAGTCGTAGGTTCGTCCATTACCAAGAGTCTTGGATTAGAAGCCAAGGCCATTGCGATAACCACTCGTTGGGCCATGCCACCAGACAACTGGTGCGCATATCGACGCATAACTCGCTCAGGGTCGGCTATTTGCACTTTTACTAAAGACTCCTGCGCCAATTGCATTGAATCAGACTTAGATACTCCATTCAATTCAAAAACTTCCGCGATTTGCTTGCCGATTCGGATTGTCGGGTTAAGCGCTGTCGCAGGGTTCTGATAAACCATCGAAATCGCCGAGCGACGAAGTTGAGCAACGTCAGTTTCTCCGATGTCAACGATGTCTTTGCCCTCAAACAGAATTGAACCACCTGTGATTTTGCCGTTACCCGGCAAATAGCGCATCGCGGCAAATGCGGCAGTTGATTTGCCGCAACCAGACTCACCTACGAGTCCGTATGCCTCACCTGGCGCTATCGAAAGCGAAACATCACGCAAAACCTGACGATCAATACCGCGAACAGTGTATGCAACCTCTAGATTGCGAAGCTCAAGAGTTGGAGTTGTGCTCATAGCTCAAACACTTCAAGAAGCGCATCTGAAATCAAATTGATGCTTACCGCTACCGATGCAATCGCGACAGCAGGAAACAATGTCGGCCACCAGATATTCGTAAAAATTTTATCCCAAGTATCGGCTACTTGAGTGCCCCAGTCAGGTGAACCCGCTTCAAGACCTACACCCAAAAACGAAAGAGTCGCCACAGCAAAGATCGCGTACCCGAGACGAACTGTAAATTCAACAATTAAAGTTGGCAAAACATTCGGAAGAATTTCTCTGAAAAGAATATGGGCTGTCTTTTCAGTCCGAAGTTTCGCGGCAGCAACATACTCAAGTTCTGACTCACCAAGAACTGCCGCTCTAACAGTGCGTGCGACGTTTGGAGTGAAAATAAAACCAATAATCAGAACGGTTATAACCGTCGATGATCGACCGATTGCAGCAACTGCCAACAATGCAATAATAATTACTGGGATCGCCGAGATCGCCTCAAGAATTCTCATCAAGATCATGTCAAATTTACCTTTTAGATATCCAGCGATCAGCCCAAGAGAAGCACCAACAAACGCGCCTAGAGCCGTAGCAATAAAAGATATAACCATGATGATTCTCGCACCGATGATCACTCGTGAATAAACGTCGCGACCAGTGCTGTCTGTACCAAACCAAAACTTAAGCGAAGGTGGAGAATTTATTGCTTCAAAATCCATCGCATCCTGATCAAAACGAACCATGAACTTTGAAAATATTGAACAGAAGATCCAAAAACCCAAAATTGATGCACCAACCACGAAGGCCTTGTTCTTTTTTAAAACGGCAAGGCGTTCTGCCAACACCAACTTCTTTGCTTCACTATTAGTTGAATCTTTCACTCAGTAACCCTTTGTCTAATACGTGGATTGAGAACTGCAAACAACACATCGGCGATCAACTGGAAACAGATAATCACCAAACCGACTAGAAACACTGCAGTTTGAAGCAACGAAAAGTCTCTAGCCACCACCGCATCCATCAAAATATTGCCAAAACCTGGGTAATTAAAAACTCTCTCAATCGCAATTAGCCCACCGGCCAAATATGGCACCTGAGTTGCAATCACTGCAATTGTTGGGAGCAAAGCATTGCGCAATACATGCCGGAAAACAGCAGTCTTTCGCGATAAGCCCTTGAGAACCGCTGTGCGCATGTAATCAGAATCAAGCGCTTCAATCACACCTGCTCTGGTGATTCTTGAAATATACCCAAATAGTACAAATAACAATGCGATCGAAGGCAACAACAAGTGATAAATGCTGTTGATGATGTTTGGGTTTTCCTCATCCGGAAAAGCCGAAACCGGGAACACACGTATAGCAACACCAAATACAAGAATCAAAACTACCGACCATACAAACTCAGGGATTACTGCAGCAGACAAGCCACCCACCGTCAGAACTCTGTCAACCCGTTTGCCTCGATTCATCGCCGCGATGACTCCGCCCAAAATGCTTATCGGTGCAATCAAAATCAATGCAACTATTGCCAGCTGTGCAGACTTGCTCGCTGCTGGACCCAATATTTCTGACACAGGTTGCTCATATTGAAATGACATGCCGAGGTCTCCGGTCATAACCCCGCCAATCCAAACACCATATTGCACGACTAACGGCTTATCTAAACCTTTTTCTTTATTCCAAATTTCGTAGGCCTCAGGGGTTGCATCTCTTCCAAGAGTCTGCTTCGCGAGATCGCCAGGCATGATCGACATCATTATGAAAACGATCATTGAAACTATGAAG
>CAMCUE010000198.1 GCA_945878705.1 Ferrithrix thermotolerans DSM 19514
AGTGCAAATAGATTCGGCGATGAACCGAACACGAATATTGATCCTGTGACACTGGGTTTGCCAGGTGCTCTGCCTGTTCTAAATCAACATGCCATCGAACTTGCAATGCGAATTGGTTTGGCGTTGAATTGCAAAGTTCAGCCGTGCACTTTTCACCGAAAAAACTATTTTTATCCAGACCTGCCTAAGGCATATCAAATAACGCAATATGACCACCCATTAAATATTGACGGACATTTAATGTTGCCTGGAGAAGTTCGTATCGGCATAGAGCGAGCTCACCTTGAAGAAGACACAGGTAAGTCGACACACTTCGGTGGTTCTTCAGGTCGTATTCACGGCAGCGATTATTCGCTAATCGACTTCAATCGTGCTGGTGTGCCACTTGTTGAGATTGTTTCGCGGCCAGACATTCGTACTTCGGAACAAGCCCGTCAATATGTTGGCGAGTTGCGTTCTATTTTGTTGGCTGTCGGTGCAAGCGATGCAAAAATGGAAGAAGGTTCAATGCGCTGCGACGTCAACGTTTCAGTGCATAAGCCCGGCACACCGTTTGGTACGCGTTGTGAAATAAAAAACGTCAACTCAATTCGCTCGGTTGGTCGGGCGATTGATTATGAATCACGCCGTCAGGTGGATGTTATTGAAGGCGGCGGCACTATTCGTCAAGAAACCCGCCACTGGGATGATGCGACCGGGCGTACAGAAACTCTGCGCACAAAAGAAGATGCCGATGATTATCGGTATTTTTTAGAGCCCGACCTTGTGCCACTCGTGCCAGACCAGTCTTGGATTGATGCCGTTCGTGCAGCATTGCCGGTGTTGCCAGCAGCAAGACGAAAAGCGTTAGCCGAACTTTGTGGTGTTGATAAAGACGGAGAATCAGCGATCGTCGTCGTTGAGCGTGGGCAAGATGATTATGTCGCAGCCGTTGTTGCAGCGGGTGGAGATCCGCGTCGTGCAGTTGTGTATGTTCAGCAAGCATTTGCCGAACAAGGCGCTACTCCAAAAGTGCCAGCAAAAGATTTGGCTGCACTAACAATTCTTGAACGCGATGCAAAAGTAACTTCAACTCAAGCCAAAACCTTGTTGACTGATTTGATTGAGGCAGGTGGTGGCGATGTTTCAGCGATGGCGACCAAGCGTGGATTCGAAGCACTTGACACAAGTGCAGTTGAGGCAATGGTTGACGCTGCGATCGCAGCCGAACCTGGGGCGTGGCAAAAGTATTGCAACGGTGAAGAAAAAGCGCTTGGAGCATTAGTTGGTGCAGTGATGAAATCTTCTAAAGGCAAGGCCGACGGCAAGGTAATCACGGCATTACTTCAAGCAAAACGCACTTAATTTGTCTATTTCAGCCGCGAGGAGTTTTGTTCCGACTGCATTGATGTGAGCCTGATCTAAGAAAACGCTTATTTCAGTTTGATCAAAGATGTCAATTGCTGAGCTGGTATTTTCAGGATCATGGAGGTTAATGAATTCTTGATACCCAAACATATAGAGAAAATCAAGTTTCCGCCCGAAGCTTTTTCGGAGTTCAGTTTCGTATTTGTTTGGATTTTTTTTGAGGTGGAGTACGGGTTCCAGTATTGCTTTAAAACCAATATCCCGTTGACTTGCCCACACATTAATTTCATTAATTAAATCTGTTTTAGCTTTTGCAGTTGCTGTAGCGTGAGTTTTCCAAGATTTTTTTGCAAGTTGACGGTGAATCGTGCGTATCAGTAAAGATCTATCGCCGAGTCGTCTGAGAACTTTTAAAGTTAGTACCTCATAACTTGGATACGTGTCAAGGCCCACGTCGTTTATACCGAACAGGATTACAATTACATCTCCAGAATTAAATTGTTTTTCAATTGCTTGCATTCGCGCAAAGTTATTCTCAATGGTTGCTCCACTTACGCCGTAATTAATTACTTTAAAACCAGTATTGCTCTCCGAAAATATCTTTTGAACATTTGACGCGGTAGTCATCTCATCGGGAACTTCAAAATTATGGAGTGTTGAGCTACCAAAAAGATAAAAGTTATGTTGTGTTGAGATTGGCTCAAATGAAGTTTTTCGTAAGTTGCCTTCTACGGAAAAGAACTGTCCTGCGCAGTTCTTGGCGACTAAGTATTTTCCGCCTGAGGCATTCGTCATTTTGAGTCCGGATCGGTCTCTGGTGAGGGTTTGCATCTCGGTCCAGAAGTGACGTGTTAAATAGTCGGAATTAATATTTGGCTCAATTTTGCTAATTTTTTCAAAGTCATAAAATCGAGCACTTGTCGGCTTCATGTTCGGATCTCGATTAATTGTCCACTCGTGATGACGTTGCCGAAGAAAAAGTTCCATCAGCATGACAACAATCGCCGTCAGACCGATCAACTTGATAATTAACATTGGTCCCACTTGTAGTAAATTGACCATCGTTAAATAAGAGTTTAGAAGAAAGCAAATTGAGGTGAAATCTTCTAAAGGCAAGGCCGACGGCAAGGTAATCACGGCATTACTTCAAGCAAAACGCCCGTAAATGCCTGTTGTAAGGCCATCGCCTAATGTTAGGCTGACCTAACAAATCAATCCGAAGGGAATTTATTAGTGGGTTCTAGTTTTTTGATCACTTTACGTGAAGGCCTTGAAGCCTCATTAATTATCTCTATCCTTCTGACTTATCTGGCTAAGACAAATCGTCGCACCGAGAATCGAGTGGTGTGGTTTGGAACTTTTATTGCAATTGCAGTTTGTGCAGTCGTAGGCACGCTTGTCTACATTTTTGTTAACGGCCTGAATGGCAAAGTCGAACAAGCAGTCGAGGGTGTAATTGCAGTGGCTGCGATGTTGGTCTTAACGCAGATGATTTTCTGGATGCGCGCAAACGCACGGAATTTAAGTTCTGAGCTTCGCAGCAAAGTTGAAGGTTCGTCAAAAACTGTGTTATTTACGATCGCATTCGTTGCGGTTTTTCGTGAAGGATTAGAAACAGCATTATTTTTACTTGGCGCGAAAACTGAAACTGCGTCAGGGTCGTCAGTTGTCATCGGTGGCCTTATCGGGTTAGTTGTTTC
>CAMCUE010000199.1 GCA_945878705.1 Ferrithrix thermotolerans DSM 19514
ACTAAGGGTATTGAAGGAACTCTTAATAGGCAACTAAAAACCCGAATTGGCGTAACCGATGAAATGCTTTCTCGCCAACTGGCATAGCCAGATCTCTACGACTGATCTGATGCTGCAGCCTTGGTCAGACGGTCTCTAATTGCCTCGGCCAGACCATTGCCAGCAGGCAAAACCGCAACAACTACTGCAATATCGTTGGCGTCGGCGAGCCGCAATTCTGCGTACAACTGCTTGGCGTAGAGATTGATATTGTCGCAGAAGTCAAGCACTGCTGCTCGTACACCAGCATTTTCTAGCTCAATCTGTCGAGTAACGGCCTGTGCCGAATTCTCAGCAACTACAACTTTACAATTCGGCGCGTAGTGTTTCTCGAGCATCCCTGATGCCCGAGCTTCACCATCTGATTCATCCACATTCAGTTTTGCAATCTCTTCAATCTCGTTTTTAGTTATCGCTCCCGCACGCAAAATCTGGATCTGCGCGCGAGTGCAATCGAGGATTGTTGACTCAATGCCTACCGCACAGTGGCCGCCATCAAGTACAAGAGCAATATCCGAACCGAGATCAGCAACAACATGGTGTGCAGATGTTGGACTTACTTTGCCAAACCGATTTGCCGAAGGAGCCACTAAGCCGTCATTAAGTTTAGATAACAGCCGAAGTGCGACTGAATGATTAGGAACTCTGATCGCAACTGTATTGCGGCCCCCAGTTATTTCATCGCAAACCAAATTGCTTCGTTGAAGAATAATCGTCAGTGGTCCAGGCCAAAAGTGTTTACCTAAATCTTTGGCGTATTTCGGAATTTCAATAGCCCACTTATCTAATTCTTCAAAACCTGCAAGATGCAAAATCAATGGGTGACTAGTCGGTCGTTGCTTCACCTCGAAAATTTTTTTCACACCAGGAGTACTTGACGCCAAAGCGGCAAGCCCATAAACGGTTTCGGTTGGCATGCCAATTAACTGATCGTTCTTAAGACATTCAATTGATCGAAGGATTGAAGAATCTAGGTTGCCATCAATTATCTCGGCATCGTGATTGCTCATCGGACTAATTCTTGAAAAATTCAAGCAACCCATCAATCATCGAAAAATTTTCGGTGCTAGCAAAGTGGTCGCAATTTTTGAGTAATTTGAATCTCGAATTTTTAAATGCGCTGACAAGTTCATCAGCGGGTAACACAAAATCTCGATCCCCGACAATCACCAAAACATCGGCAGCGATTGCGCTTGCATTTTGTTTTGTGAAACTTTCACCGCGCGGTCTTTGCAACATTGCTCTCAGGGCGTCAACATCATTGCCGGGTTGGCGGGCATAATTACCAAATTGGTGGGCGAGTGTGTCCTCCTGGTCGGCTGTCTTGTCGATGCCCGATATAATCCGTTTTGTTTCTTGCGGGTCGTGTGCCTCAAAGATTTTGTCACCGATGCCGATCAGCACCAATTTACGAAAAATCTTTGGATTGATAGTTGCGGCATGCAACAAAGCAATCGCGCCTAGCGAGAAACCAACAGCATCAACGGGATAATTTTGTGCCGCATCTCGAATCGGCGATGAAATATCACCGTACGCAGCAGGGTCATGTGGTTTTTCGGCTTGACCGTGACCGAGCAGATCCACGCCAATCACAGTTCGACCGATCTCTTCAATCAAAGTTTGAATACCCGGCTTTTGCCATGTTTGCCGATGTGAGCCACCCCAGCCGTGCACCATGATTATTGGAGGCAGCATAGAATTTGGAACTGATCGTGTGGTCGCAGAATCGGTAAGCGACGTATTATTTACCACACTGAGTAGCATAAGGATGCTTTGAATTAGCTCAACGGAGGGGTGTAGCAGATGCGTTTTTTGAACGAAGCACCTGACTTTGATCTGACATATAGCGATGTATTTATGGTTCCAAGCCTCTCGGCTGTATCTTCTCGATTGAAAGTTGACTTAACTACACCTGACAAAATTGGCACGAAGATACCACTTGTCGTGTCGAACATGACAGCCATTGCTGGACGTCGAATGGCAGAGACAGTTGCGCGTCGAGGTGGAATCGTAGTTCTACCCCAAGATATTCCGCTTGACATTGTCGAAAATGTTGTCAAGTTCGTCAAGTCTCGTCATCAGGTGATTGATACACCGATCACAATGCAACAGGATGGAACCGTCGGCGAAGCCTTAAGTCTGATCTATAAGCGAAGTCACGGCGCAGTAATCGTTATCGACCAACAAGGTCGCCCATCTGGAATTTTCACAGAACATGACGCAGTGGGTTTCGATCGTTTTACTCAGATTCGCAATGTGATGAGCCAAGAGATATTTACTCTTGAACAAGATCTTGCACCTCAACAAATGTTCGAACGGTTGACAGAAGCTCGTCTCTCGGTAGCACCAGTGACCGACGGCGATGGAAAACTTGTCGGCGTGATCACCAGAAATGGGGCATTGCGAAGCACGATTTATCAGCCTGCTGTAGATAAAAATAATCGTCTAATGATTGCTGCAGCCGTTGGGGTTAATGCCGATCCTGCACAACGGGCTAAACAACTAGCGGCTATGGGCGTTGATGTCATCGTTGTTGACACTGCCCACGGACATCAGGTTCGAATGTTAAATGCGATTGAAGAAGTGCGAAAAGTAACTTCTCAGATTCCACTTGTTGCAGGAAATGTCGTGACAGCTGAGGGTACTCGCGACATCATTAATGCTGGCGCTGACATCGTCAAAGTTGGAGTTGGACCAGGCGCGATGTGTACGACTCGAATGATGACGGGTGTGGGTCGTCCGCAATTTTCGGCAGTTCTTGAATGCTCGCAAGCCGCAGCCGAACTAGGAAAACAAATTTGGGCTGATGGTGGTGTGCGATATCCGCGCGATGTCGCACTTGGTCTGGCGGCTGGCGCGGCAAATGTGATGTTTGGCTCGCTATTGGCGGGTACCTATGAATCTGCTGCAGATACCTTGCGCGATACAAACGGACGTCTTTACAAAGAAAGTTTCGGAATGGCTTCGAACCGCGCCGTACGAAATCGCACTCGAACTGAAAGTG
>CAMCUE010000200.1 GCA_945878705.1 Ferrithrix thermotolerans DSM 19514
CAGGATAGTACTTGGAAATGAATTTTTAGTGTCGAAGAGGGGGCTTGTACCTCTACGCCCTTACGAGCGCCAGTCCCTTGATCTGATGCGTCTGCCAATTTCGCCACTCCGACGTGGATTAAAAATATATCGTTAAAAGTTACCGTGTAATTATAAGTCGCTGACATCTAAGCCAGCAATAAACCCAACGCAATCACAGTCACTATCCACGTAAGTGCAAGAACAGTTGTAATTCGGTTTAGATTTCTCTCAGCAGCAGCTGAACCCAGTGCCGCTCCTCCTCCACCACCAAACATGTCTGAGAGCCCCCCACCTTGACCACTGTGCAGAAGCACGCCGCCAATCATTGACAACATCGCAATCACATTGATGACAACGGTGATGTAGGTAATTATATTTCGCACGCCAAAATGCTACCTTCAGGACTCAGGAAAATGGCAAGCCGACATTTGGCCCATTGCACGCAATTCAAGCACCGGCTCTTGTTGTGCACAAATATCTTGGGCTTTCCAGCATCGTGTTCGAAAGCGACATCCCGACGGCGGGTTTATTGGTGAAGGTACTTCACCTTCTAATATCACCCGAGTGCGAGCGCGTTCGGCTTTCGGATCGGTTAGCGGCACCGCCGACAACAAGGCTTTGGTATACGGATGAGTCGGATTCTCGAACACCGTCTCTTGGTCACCGATTTCGACTATCTTTCCTAAATACATAACAGCGATACGGTCGGCGACATGGCGCACGACGGATAAATCGTGGGCAATAAACAAATAACTGATCCCAAGTTTCTTTTGCAAATCTTCGAACAAGTTTAGAATCCCAGCTTGAATACTGACATCAAGCGCCGAAACCGGTTCGTCAAGAATAATTAACGCAGGATTCAGTGCTAACGCTCGCGCAATTCCGATGCGTTGTCGTTGCCCTCCAGAAAACTCATGCGGAAATCGCGATGCGTGATCTACCGAAAGGCCAACAAGCTCAAGCAAATCAAAAATTTTGTCGTTATGGTCACCAGGAACACCTTGGACGATTAGTGGCTCAGCAATTGATGCTCCGACAGTCATCTTCGGATCAAGCGAAGCAAATGGGTCCTGAAAAACGATTTGCATCTTACGACGTAGCGCTCGCAACTCTTCGAACTTCATTGAACCTAAATCGTGTCCGTCAAACTCAACTTGTCCAGAAGTTGGTTCAATCAGTCGCAACACACAACGACCCAGTGTTGTTTTTCCTGAACCAGATTCGCCGACCAATCCAAGTGTCTGGCCTCGTTCTATAGAAAACGAGACATTTGCTACTGCTTGAACAGTGCGCTTTTTTGCCCCTGAGTTCTTAGTACGACGAACCTCAAAGTTCTTTACAAGATTTGTGACGCGCAGAAGTTCGTCACTCATTGAGTCTTCCTAAAACTTGGCAGTAGTTGCGCTCGCAAACACGCAGTTTGTAGATCACTAAAAGCTCTCAATTCAGGGATTTCTATTTCGCATGTTGAATCGGCAAAATCACAACGAGTACGAAACGCGCAACCAGAAGGTGGGTCCATCATATTTGGAGGAAAGCCACGAATTGGCGTCAATCGACCTTTACCAGGTTGCGGGATTGAAGCGAGAAGACCACGGGTATACGGGTGACTTGGGTGGTCGTACAAACTTTCAATTGAACCCTGTTCAACATTTCTGCCTGCGTACATGACATCAACTATGTCAGCGACTCGAGCGATTACTCCTAGATCGTGCGTGATCAAAACTACAGCCGTACCAAACTGCTGTTGCACACGTTTGATAACTTCAAGAATCTGTGCTTGCACCGTAACGTCTAGCGCGGTAGTCGGCTCATCAGCGATTAATAGTTTTGGATTATTAGCAATAGCAATGGCAATAACTACGCGCTGACGCATACCACCAGAAAATTCGTGCGGATATTGACTTGAGCGTTGATCAGGTTGAGGAATACCAACAATGTCTAGAAGTTCAACGGCGCGTGCGGCTGCTTGCTTGTTTGTCAAATTCTGATGCGCTTGAAGCATCTCACCTATTTGTTTACCGACGCGATGGACAGGATTCAGTGCCGAAAGTGGATCTTGAAAGATCATCGACATAAGTCGCCCACGAACTGAACGTAGCTGTCGTGAAGATTTGCCGATAAGTTCTTCGCCAGCGAGCACAACTGATCCCGAGACTCGTGCCCTAGATGAGAGCAAACCCATTGCTGCTAGAAAAGTTACAGATTTGCCGGAGCCTGATTCACCGACAACTCCGAGTAGTTCGCCTGCTTCGACGTCAAGATCAACACCTCTTACTGCGAAAACCTGCCCGAATGGTGTATCAAAAGTAACTTGCAAGTTCCGAATTTGGAGAATCTTGTCAGCCATTACTCGCCACGATCAAGTTGTGTGTCAGTCGCATCACGCAGTGCATCGCCAATGAAATTGATACTTAACGCAATAATCACCAGAGTGAAGCATGGGAACACGGCGAGCCACCAGAAACCCGTTTGTACTGCGCCTTTAGCCGCGCCGACCAAATTGCCGAGAGATGTGGCTCCATCACCTGCTTGTGGGCCGTAACCGAAAAAAGCAAGAGTTGCCTCACCAGTAATTGCACCAACCACAGAGAATGTCAGCGAAACCATTATTGGACCAATCGAATTAGGCAACAAATGTCGGCGGATAATATAGCGACGACTTGCACCAACAGCCCGAGATGCTTCGATGAATTCGCGTTCTTTAAGAGATAGCACTTGACCCCGAATAATGCGAGCGACGCCCATCCATCCAAAAATGCCAAACAAAATGATAATGAACCGAATTGAGTTCATCTCGCCTGTTAGCGGTTTGATCCATGACATCGCACCGAGCACGCTTCGAACAATCAAAAGTGTCACAAGAAACGGAAACGCTAAAAATAAATCGGTAATTCTCATCATGATGTCATCCAATTTTCCACCACGAAAACCAGCGATCGCACCGACGAGTGATCCGACAGTGACAGAAATAAGCGCACTTGCTAAACCAATAACCAAAGAAACTCTTACG
>CAMCUE010000201.1 GCA_945878705.1 Ferrithrix thermotolerans DSM 19514
CGAGAAGGCTAGACGCTTGACAGTAAGAAGATATTGATATTTACTGCTATCTAAACGCCGATGGGTGTTCGCCCTGATCTGATTGCGCCGTTTGAGTTTGCTGGTCGTCTTGTGGGTTTCCAGGCATCACACGATTGGCGTCGTATACCCCATCAATTCGCTTAATAACTTTCAATACTGACTGCAAGTGGCCTGGGTCTGCAAACTCAAACTCAAACCGCATCTTGGCAACACGGTCAGCACCTGTATGAGTCGTACACGCAACAATATTTACATGCTCCTCTGACAAAGCATTCGCCACATCGCGAAGTAGACGAGATCGATCTAGAGCGACAACTTCGACAGCGGCAACAAAAATCGCATCAGAACTATCTGTCGACCATTCAACCTCTACTAACCGCGCAGAGTCTTGATCAATTAACGAAGCGGCATTGGCGCAATCTGCACGATGTACAGTTACGCCACGACCTTTGGTCACAAAGCCCATTACTTCATCACCAGGCACAGGCGTACAACATCTCGAAAGTCTGACCATTACATCTGGCATGCCTTCAACATGAACACCATTTCGCTGTGGAGTAGTAGCAGGAGACGTCAGCGAGTTTGCACCTACCGAAGACATCGACAATTGATCGGGTTGCACACCGTCACGCATGCGCCTTGACATTCGATCAACGACTGCGACCGCGTCAATACGCTGATCACCGATCGCCGCAAATAGCGCATCTGCATTTTCGAAATTAAGTAAAGTGACCTCATCATCAAGCACTTGTGATGAGAGAATCTTTTGCGCTGGCAGGCCAACTTGGCGAAGTCGCCCGATTAGCTCATCTTTGCCGTCTTCGACTAGATCTTCAAGACGCTCACGAGAGATCCACTGTTTGATTTTGCTACGAGCCTTAGGCGAAACAACGAACGCCAGCCAATCTTGCGATGGTTCACTGGTCTCGCCAGGTGAGACGAGAATTTCGCAACTATCACCAGATGCAAACTTGTAGTCAAGTGGAACTAGCCGACCATTGACACGAGCCCCCATGCAACTATGACCAACTTCAGTATGAACCGCATAAGCAAAGTCGACCGGTGTTGAAAACACTGGCAAGGTGATCACTCGACCTTTAGGTGTAAAAATAAAGAGTTCGTCTTGCTCAAGATCGGTTTTCAAAATTTCCAAAAACTGACTTGGATCAGAAACTTCCCCTTGCCAATCAATAATGCGATTTAGCCAATCAATCTCTCCTTGTGACACTGCATCTTTGTAGGCCCAGTGTGATGCGACTCCCTACTCGGCACGTCGGTGCATTTCGCGAGTCCGGATTTGAACTTCAATTGGTTTACCACCTGGACCAACAACCGTCGTGTGCAACGACTGGTATAAATTAAATTTTGGCATCGCAATGTAATCTTTAAAGCGACCAACGATCGGCTTCCAGTGACCGTGAATTGCACCAAGCACCGCGTAACAATCTTTTTCAGACGCGACCACGATTCGAATCGCCATCAAGTCGTGAATGTCGTCAAAATCTTTTCCCTTCTGAACCATCTTTTCGTAGATACTCCACAAATGTTTGCCACGGGCAGTGAGGTCTGCATCAATTTTCACTTCGCTTAGCCATTGTTGTACTCGACCAATAGTTTTCGCCAAATAAACATTTCGTTCGGGCGCGCGTGTCGCAACGAGGTTGTCTAACTCGGCATAGCGCTTTGGATATAAGGCTGCGAATGCAAGATCTTCTAGTTGCTGTTTAATCTCTTGCATTCCTAGTCGATGTGCCAATGGCGCATAAATATCAAGGGTCTCTTGAGCCACTCGTTGTTGTTTTTCGTATGGCACGGCAGCAATCGTTCGCATGTTGTGCAGACGATCGGCAAGTTTGATCATTAGAACTCGCAGATCTTTTGCCATCGCGACAAGCATCTTGCGCATCGTTGCGGCTTGCTGCGCTTCTTTTGAATCAAATTGAAGACGCTCAAGTTTGGTCACACCATCAACGATTACTGCAACCTCGGTACCAAAATTGCTTTCTACATCGGCAAGTGTTATTTCTGTATCTTCAACAGCATCATGCAAAAGCGCAGCGACAATCGAAACTTCGTCCAAACCGATGTCAGCAACGATTCGGGCAACCGCAATCGGATGGGTGATGTACAACTCTCCACTAGTGCGACTTTGATTTGCGTGCGCAGACCTGGCCATTTCGTAAGCCGCGTTAATCAGCGAGATAGAGCCTTTTGGGTGACGCAACTTATAACTTGACAGCAAAGGAGATAGATCCTCGGCAATAGTTCTACTCTGGCGCCGCCACGGCAGCACCCTTGATGCGGTGCCCATATCTAAAGCGTAGTAGCGCTTTCTAACAAGATCATGAGACGGCTAAATAACTGTAACTAGCGTCGATTCTTGCGTGGTCTAGGCGGATGATTTAAAGCGCTCGTTGCGCGTTGTGTTGCTTGTGCTGCAATCTCTTCGTTCGTGAGCGATGAAGACTGCGACTTTGAAGAGTTGCTCACAAGAATGCGCTCGCTCGCACCGTGCCCCATTAACTCGGACATCGCCGCACCAGTTGCTATTTGACCCTTAAACGGACGATATTTAGGCTCGTTTTGTTTGAACACATCCAAAAGTGGCACCGCCACGAACACCGACGAATAAGTACCTGCCAACATGCCGACCAGCAACGCAACAGCAAAATCTTCAAGACTCTTGGCGCCAAGAACAAATGAACCGACGACAAGTAATGAAACAACGGGAAGAGCCGATGCCAAAGTTGTGTTAAGCGAACGTGCCAAAACTTCATTGGTAGAAACGTTGGCGATATTCGCAAACGACTGGCGCGATGCCGCAAATTTCGTTGAGTTTTCTAGAACTCGATCGAACACTACAACAGTGTCGTACAGCGAAAATCCTAAAATTGTTAAAAAGGCAACAACAGTGGCAGGCGTAACTTCAAACCCGAGAAGTGAATAGACACCAACGCTGATGATCACATCATGCGCCATTGCAATAATTGCCGTGAGTGCCATCTT
>CAMCUE010000202.1 GCA_945878705.1 Ferrithrix thermotolerans DSM 19514
TTTGTGATTAGTTAGACTTTGGTCGACTTTTGCGTGCCGACTGAAGTGAGGTTACTACGAATAAAAGTCCGACAACCCACCATTGATACTTTTCTATGTAATTTAGAAAATCCTTGATTTGTTGTTCGAATAACTTTCCGCCACGCCACAACACGGCAAGTTTGATAACGATACCGAGCATTAATAAAGGCACGAATTTGCGTGTTTCCATTTTGCGATGCCCAACTAATAGGCAAACCACATTGCTTCCTGGCATCAGCACAACCATTAAAGCTCCAGCTTTATCGACGGCACGTTCGGTCCACCTGTAAATGGCAGGCATTTCACCGACGTTTCCTAAAACCCAGCTGGTTGCTTTATCTCCGTACCAGCGGCCAACCAAAAATAATGCGATTCCCGCGATTAACACCCGAAAGAAACCGATAACTGAATAACTCAATAAATCGATATACGGCACGGAGCCAAATAAATTTCGATTTCGCGAGCTAAGTAAAAGCACAAGTTTTGGTCGTTCGTCGACGAGCGCTGGGCCGATATTTGTGCCGATTGTGCCGATCACAAACAACATCGTTGTCAATGTCAGTATGGCTTTTCGCATTCGTATCACGCTAGCCGACTTGCTAACTTTATTGAAAGCAACCAGCCATCTTTTGGGGGACACATGAAGGGTTTAATGCAGGACACACCACTAACCATGGTGCACATATTTGAGCGTGCCGAAAAGTACCACTCGGAAAAAACGATAACGACGGCGACTGCGGTTGGCAAAGATCGAATTAGTTATGGTGAGTGGGCAGCGCGCACGCGTCAACTTGGAGGCGCACTTGACAAACTAAAAATTTCTGCTGATGGGCGCGTCGCAACTTTCGCCTGGAACACCGCAAGACACCTTGAACTTTATTTCGCAGCACCTTGTACTGGCCGAGTTGTGCACACGCTAAATATCCGTTTGTTCCCTGAACAGCTCACATACATCGCAAATCACGCTGAAGACGAGGTTGTCTTCGTCGACCGTTCGTTGTTCGGTTTGATTGCGCCACTGTTGCCAACATTCAAAACTGTAAAGCATCTCGTCGTGATGAATGATGGCAAAGGTGATGTGCCAGATTCGGTAGACGGTATGCAGATGTATGACTACGAAGAATTAATCAAAGGTGTTTCAGGCGTCGAGTTTAAAATTACCGATGAAAACCGAGCGGCAAGTATGTGTTACACAAGTGGTACTACGGGCAACCCAAAAGGTGTTGTGTATAGTCACCGGTCAACATTTATGCACACGATGGGCGCAATGATGGTTGACTCGCTCGGTGCGCGTGAGAGCGACATCATTTTGCCAGTTGTGCCGATGTTTCACGCCAACGCTTGGGGACTTGCGCACGCTGCAGTTGCATGTGGCGCAAATCTCGTGCTGCCTGGGCCAGATCTATCAGGCAAGGCAATTGCCGACTTGATCGTCAACGAAAAAGTCACTGTGGCTGCAGGCGTGCCAACTATTTGGATGGGCGTATTGCCAGAACTCAAAGGCCGCGATACTTCTGCGCTACGGGTCATCCCTGTTGGTGGAAGCGCCGTACCAAAAGCGTTGAGCGAGGCATACCGCGAGACCGTTGGTCTGCCAATTTTGCAGGCATGGGGGATGACAGAGACGAGCCCAATCGCGGCGACTTGCAACTTGTCACTAGCCGATCAGCAAAAGTCAATTGCAGAGCAAGCCGAACTTCGCACAACTGTTGGCACAATCAATTTTGGCGGTGACTGTCGCGTCGTCTTGCCGAGTACGACGACGCCAGTGCCGTGGGATGGTGAGACGAGTGGCGAGTTACAGTGCGCAGGTTCATGGATTGCATCGACTTATTACAACGATGCTCGCGCCGGCGAAAGTTTTACCGATGACGGTTGGCTACGCACTGGCGATGTTGCGACAATGGATTCTTCAGGTCGCATTCGTCTTGTCGATCGCACAAAAGATCTAATTAAAACTGGCGGAGAATGGATCTCATCTGTGGAGATCGAAAACGAACTGATGTCGCATCCAAAAATAAAAGAAGCAGCAGTTGTCGGGGTGCCGCACCCGAAGTGGTCAGAGCGACCACTCGCGTGTGTTGTGCTTAACCCTGGTGAATCGCTAACCAAGGATGAAGTGCTTGATTACATTCGGCCAAGGCTCGCCAAGTGGCAAGTGCCAGACGATGTTGTGTTCATCGATGAAGTGCCAAAAACGAGCGTCGGTAAATTCTCTAAAAAAACTCTCCGCGAAAGATACGCAGATTACGTTTTGCCGACTGCCTGAACTCGACGCAAGAATTGCTTAGTTCGATCATCATTTGGGTTGTTAAAAATCTGTTCGGGTCGACCTTGTTCGGCGATTTGACCTGAATCTAGAAAACAAACTCGATCACTTATTTCGCGGGCGAAGTTCATTTCGTGGGTTGCAATCAACATCGTGATACCGCTGCCTTTGAGTTCACGCACCACATCGAGCACTTCGCCGACAAGCTCGGGGTCGAGCGCCGAGGTTATTTCATCAAGCAACAGCACTTCAGGGTTCATCGCCAGCGCACGAACTATGGCGACTCGTTGTTGTTGACCGCCCGATAGTTGGTCTGGGTATGCGTCGATCTTTTCGTCTAAGTTGAAACGCTTAAGCAATGAATGAGCCGTTGCATTCGCCTCTTGCGTTGACTTGTTAAGTACCTCAGTTAGTGCGAGCGTAATATTGCGGCGCACACTCATGTGCGGAAACAAATTAAAACTCTGAAACACGATGCCAATTCTGCGCCGAATTGGATCTGGGTCGCGACCAACCTGCGAAATCTCATCTCCGTCGAGAAAAATCGCTCCAACATCAACTGGCTCCAGCAAATTGACGCATCTCAATAATGTTGTCTTGCCCGAACCACTAGAGCCGATGAACGAAACGACTTCACCAGCGTTTACTTCAAGGTTGAGTCCGGCAAGCACTTTTCGCTCAGCAAAACTTTTCTGCACGTTATCGAGCCGAAGTTTCATCGAACCCTCGTAGCAGAG
>CAMCUE010000203.1 GCA_945878705.1 Ferrithrix thermotolerans DSM 19514
TTTGCAGTGACACAAACTCGTGATTGGGGTAATTTCGCGAATTTGCGGTTTACGAACAGGGCAGGTGCAATTCTTGAATTAACTAGTGCAAATTCTTAGTATGTCAAAAATCTCAAAGCTTTACGAACCGATGCGCGAGAACGTGATTACACAATTTTTGATCGCCAATATATTTTTTGCATTGCTATTTCGATTGTGTGATTTAAACCTCATAGATATTGTTCAGATTTTGTTTGTAGTCAATGTGCAAATAGTTCTTGGTGGACTCACATGGATGAATTTTCGACGCGGTAAGAGTATTGCGTTGGCTGAATTTGTCGGCATGGGTGGCGCAATTGGATTCGGACTTGCAATATTGTCAAGCCAGATTTTTCGCACAATCTTGCCACAATCAATTGCTTGGTTAATTTTACCCACCCTTGTTTTTGTCATTTGGCAGATTCGAGTCTCAAGATCTATCAAAGAAGTTGTTGCCGACATTGGTTACGACGCTGACGTTGGAATCATCTTTGCTGCAACAATGATTGCGCTCAGCATTTCTTGGTATTGGTTGATAAGCACAGCGGTTTCTGTGCTTGTTTGGGCCATTTTCTTTCGTTTACGCAAACACCGAATGACTAGCGGTTTCTATCGATCTAAGAGCCATATCGCTTTGCTAATCTCGGCGTTAATATTTTCAGTGCGCGCATTGAAGCATCTCTTGTCACTAGATCTAATTCGTAATCCTCTGTGGTGGAATTTGCGTTTTGGAGTGCTGCAGGATCCTGATCAAATTTTCTACGAGTCAATGGTTAATTCAACTCGTTTGTTAGGCAACCAAGGCAACATCTTTTTTACTGGACTTAACTTCTATTACCACTGGTTCAGTTATGCATGGGAGAGCACTCTCGGTTCGCTGAACGAAACTCAACCTTTCGTAATAACTGCCATTGCTGGACCTGCAATCATTGTGCTTGTTTTGCTCTGTCTTGTATGCACAGTCGCCAAAAGAATTTCATTCAATGCGCTGAGTGGTCCAGCAGCGGTTTTGGTTGTCTCGATGATGTGCGCAGGTCCAATACCTTTCCTGCGTGTTTTGCACCCATACTCCTTTTCTTTTAATTTTAGTTTGATATTTCTTTACGCGATCTTGGTCGTGTTGTTCACAAATATCGAAATCAAGACCGCACACTTGTTCTTCATTTTGTTTTATTTGTGTGTTTGTCTTTTTGGGAGCAAGGTTTCGTTCGTCCCAATCTTGGTTATCGGCTCGTTTTGCAATGTCGTGTGGTCACTGAAAACTGCTCAAAGAGTTACACAATCAGTAGTTGTATTCGTCGCGTCAATCTTGGCTACCGCTGCTTGTTTCTCAACGATGTACAGTCTCAGCAGTAATTCGGGCTCGAAGTATCATCTTTCATTTGCCGATATTTTGTGGCAAAAAGCGAATATCGAACAGCATCTGCCGCTCTATGTTGTTTTAGTCTCGTTTGTGTTCGTGACTACGATTGTGATTCTTCCGACATTAGGAATATTTCTAGCGAGAAACGTTTTTCAAAACGAGCGACAACCGGGAATTGTAGTTGCAGTTTCGGCAGGAGTCTTTGGATTAATTTTGGGTTTTCTCCTATCTGATCCGGCGGAATCAAACGCATATTTCATTCAGGCTGGATTAGCACTTTTGGTTCCGGTTTCGGTTGCGATGGCTTTACATAGATTCAACTTAAATAATTCTCGGTCTCAGATATTCTTCGTCGTTTCCTTTTTCTTTAGTCTCGAAGGTGCGCGGATGTGGCCAAGTACATATCGCGGAATAACTGGCGAGGGTTTAAGTCCGTTTATTAAAACATCGTTAGCGATGGGAATACCAACTTTAATTCCAATCCTTTGTTTCGTGTTAGTGCGTTACTTACCTCAGTTGAGAATTGCGATCAAATCAACTCAGTTTCTCGTGATTTTATTAATGGTGTCTTCTGCTGGTTCGTATTATGCCAACGCTGGTGAGTTTTTCAATAAAGGCGTATGGGCGGCTGACAATGTCCGATTCGCCGACGCCGATGTGATCAGTGGATCGCCTTCGTACAGAAACCTGTTGTTGTGGTTACGTAATAATTCAGAGTTGTCTGATCTCGTGGCGACAAATAGGTATTGTTCGGTGTCAACAGATCTGCCATCAGAGTGCCAGGCTTTATGGAATCTGACATCAGCGATAAGCGGTCGGCAAATGCTTAGCGAGGGTGTATGGACAATTGTTTACATTTCTGGTCTTGAGTCAGAGTTAGCAACTCGTGTTGACCTTGTCGATAGTTTTGTTGACGAACCTTCTGAGCAGAGTCGCACTGCTTTGCTTGATTACGGTGTTCGTTGGGTGGTGGCTGATTTTGCAGTTGCAAAGAATCGTAATTGGGGAGAGTTCGCTGAAGTGCGCTTCGAAAATAAGGCTGGCGCAATTCTTGAGCTTGTGCCGTAGAGAGGCTTTTTAGATTTAAGGATGCAAGCCACGCATACGATGCGAATCAGCAATCGTCTTTACTCCTAATACTGATGCCGCCAATCGATAAGGAATTTTATTTTCGGTCGAAAATGAGT
The DNA here is from genome assembly GCA_945878705.1 of Ferrithrix thermotolerans DSM 19514. Taxonomy (GTDB): domain Bacteria; phylum Actinomycetota; class Acidimicrobiia; order Acidimicrobiales; family Ilumatobacteraceae; genus BACL27. The sequence continues at coordinate 2,569 of CAMCUE010000203.1, forward strand.
GAAGCCGTTTGAACGCTCCTTGCATCAGCGATATCACCTTTTCGTTTACCTCGTCTTCGTCCCAACTTAAATGAGCAAAGTTCTGGCATTGCTCTAAATAGCTACAGGTGACTCCACCTGCGTTGGCGTAAACATCCGGCACGACAATAATGTTGCGACTTTGCAAAACTTCGTCAGCCTTAGGAGTCAATGGGCCGTTTGCCCCCTCAACAACAAGTCGAGCTTTAATCTGGTTGGCGATAAGTTCATCAACGGCATCACCGAGAGCGCAGGGCATAAGAATGTCGCAATCTGTCGCGAAAATGCTCGATGCGCCTTTGAGTCCCTTGCCTATCAAGTCACCTGCACCAGTTTCAATCACGCTTTTTGCGCCTTCGCGTATTTTACGATCCACTGATGCGATATCTATTCCGTTTGAATTACAATTTGAACCACCAACATCTGCGAGCG
>CAMCUE010000204.1 GCA_945878705.1 Ferrithrix thermotolerans DSM 19514
TTGCTTCAGTTTACGGAGGTGCTGGTTATGGACCTCAAGTAAAGGCAGTTCGTGGAGCAAGCATCATTGTTGCAACGCCAGGTCGTCTTGAAGACCTACTTGAACGGCGAGATATGTCTCTTAGCGCAGTGACGATTGCAGTTCTTGACGAAGCCGATCGAATGTCTGACATGGGATTTTTACCTGCTGTGCGACGTCTGCTTCGCGCTTTGCCAAAACAACGGCAGGTGTTGTTGTTCTCGGCGACGCTAGATGGTGATATCTCGCAAGTTGTTAAAGAGTTTCAAAACAATCCAAAACGACACGAATCTCAAACCGATGCCGATGAACCGGACATTGATCATAAATTTTGGATGGTCAGCCGAAATGATCGTGTTGAAACTATTTCTCAACTCGTCAATCACTACGAGCGACTTATCTTATTTTGTCGAACAAAGCATGGTTGCGATCGTCTTGCCAAGCAACTAGACAACTCTGGTGTTCGATCGTCGATCATTCACGGCAATAAGAGTCAAGCACAGCGAGAACGATCACTCGAAGAGTTCCGACGCGGACGCTCGAATGCGCTTGTTGCCACAGATGTTGCCGCGCGTGGAATTCATATTGATGATGTTCCTTGCGTAGTTCACTTTGACCCGCCTGCGGATCACAAGGATTACATCCACCGATCTGGTCGAACAGGGCGTGCAGGTTCTAAGGGCGTCGTGATATCACTTGTTGAATCTTCACAAAAGAGGACAGTCAACAAACTCGCTCGAGACGCTGGTGTTGAAGCAGATTTCGTTGCGCCTGATTTCGAACCTGCGCTGGACGAAATTGCAGCACGACCGGGAGCGCTTGGTGGAGTGTTACTAACTGTCGGTAGCCACTCCGAATAAATTGTTAGAAACAAATATCTTGCGGACGAATTGGTACGCGAGGTAAATCTCGACCGGTGGCATTGCGAATTGCCGCCGCGATAGCAGGCGTAACTGAAATACACGGAGGCTCGCCGATTCCCTTTGCGCCGAGTGGCGCTTGTGGTTCTGGCTCTTCAATCATGATTGCAACAACTTGTGGTGCATCAAGTGCGGTTGGCAGGAGATAGTCAGTAAAACTTGGGTTCCGCATTTTGCCATTGTCGAGAACGATCTCTTCCATTACCGCAAGACCAAGCCCCTGTGCGATGCCTCCTTCGATTTGTCCGAGTGCCGCAATTGGATTGAGCACTCGACCGACGTCTTGTGCCGTGGCTATTTGGATCACTTTCACCAGGCCAAGTTCAACATCGACATCAACGACAGCACGATGGGCAACGAAAGCAAACGCAACGTGGCAGTTACCCTGACCATTCTCGTCCAATTCTTGTGTTGGGCGATGGTGATGCTCGAATGTCTCGTCGATCAGAATTCCTGTCGAGGCTTCAGTCACGCTTATTCTGAAATCACCGATCATGTCGACGACATCGGTATCTTCAATAACCAGGCGCATTGGATCAATATCATATTTTTTGCCAACATGTTCGAAAAGTTTTTGGCGGACAAGACGACATGCTCCGTCAACAGCGCCACCACTCATCCAAGTTTGGCGGGATGCAGACGTGCTGCCTGCCGAACCGATACGGGTATCAACTGGGTCAATTACGACTTCGTCAACGCCAAGTACTGAGCGTGCGATTTGTGGCGCAAGAATTACAAAACCTTGGCCAACTTCGACGGTTGCATATTTAAGATGCACAACGCCATCTTGCAGTTGACAGCGAGCGGTTGCGAAATCATCAAAAGTCTCGCTGTACATCAAATTTTTAATTGATACGCCCCAACCCACGCCCCGGACAATATTGTGGGGCAGTGAAGTTAAGCCGGATCCACCAACAATTTCTAGTGGATCAGCATTTTTGGCCAGTGCCGCAGGCATCGGTATTGAATTCGTTTCATTAATACATCGCGCAACTGGAGCCACACTCTCAACCACTTGGCCAGTTATGAGTTTGTCACCAGTAACCATTGCATTGATTAACCGAATTTCAACTGGTGAAATGCCACATGCGGTCGCTAATTTATCCATTTGGCTCTCATGTGCATAACAGGCCTGAACGACACCAAAACCTCGCATCGCACCACAGGGAGGATTATTTGTGCGCACCGCGAATCCATCAACCGTTGCATTAAGACATTTATATGGCCCTTGTATATGCGTGATGCCATTAATCAACACTGCCGAAGATGTTGATGCGTAAGCGCCACCATCAAACACCATGCGAGATTCAATTCGTTGAATTACACCATCGCGAGTTGCGTGATGGCGAATCCAAATCTTGGCTGGGTGTCGATGAACATGACCGTAAAAAGATTCTTCACGACCGTATTGCATTTTGATTGGGCGAGAAGTCCGTAGTGCAAGCAATGCACAGTGCACCTGCAAACTGATGTCTTCTCGCGCACCAAATGCTCCGCCGACTCCACCCAGTGTCAGGCGCACTTTTTCAAGGGGCAATCCAAGGCAGGCTGCGATTTGCTTTTGATCTTCATGTAGCCATTGCGTGGCCACATACATTTCTATACCATCTGCGCCGCTGTCAGGAATCGCCAATGCTGCTTCAAGACCTAAGAACGCTTGGTCCTGCATACCCATTTCGTAGGTGCCTTCGACAATTATTTCGCCTTGCAGATTTTGATCTCCAGTGATAATTCGCTGATGTCGTATCAGGTTTCCGTCTGGATGTATCGGCACTGTGGTTGGCAAAATTGCAAACTCTGCATCAGTCACTGGTGTTAGAACTTCGTATACAACTTTGATTGCAGCCAGAGCCCTTCGACATGTTTCGGGATGATCGGCAGCCACAGCAGCAACAGGTTCGCCGACATATCGCACAAATTCAGACGCGAAAACGGGCTGATCACTTGCGATGAGACCATACGTTTTTTTACCAGGGACGTCATCGTTAGTGATGATTGCTTCAACACCCACAATCTTGTAGGCCGCAGAGAGATCAATACTTACAATTCGCGCATATGGGTGCGGGCTTCGCAA
>CAMCUE010000205.1 GCA_945878705.1 Ferrithrix thermotolerans DSM 19514
GTGTGGGTAGAAAACGTTGGTGCAGATACTGCAAACACACGTGCATACCTTGAGACCAAGTTGTTCGGACGCGCTTTACTTAACGACATTGAACTTTCAGATGGTTCGGTAATGACGAAAAACACGATCGTCGGTGACGTTGAAATGGAGACTTTGCGTCTCGATCCAAAAGTTTCGCGTGTTCGTGTTCGCTCTGTCGTAACTTGCGACGCCGAAGTTGGCGTTTGCGCAAAATGTTACGGTCGTTCATTAGCAACTGGTAAAGACATCGAACTTGGTGAAGCAGTTGGCGTTATCGCTGCACAATCAATTGGTGAGCCTGGTACCCAGTTGACAATGCGTACTTTCCACACTGGTGGCGTTGCCGGAAAAGACATCGCTGGTGGTTTGCCACGCGTCGTTGAACTTTTCGAAGCACGAAACCCAAAGGGTTCGGCACGACTTGTGCCAGCAACAGGCGTTCTTCGAATTCTCGAAGACGAAGGCAAGGGTATTCCGATCAAAGTTATTGACGATCAAGGTCAAGAAATCGAGATCATCTTGCCAACTGGTAGTCGTCCGTTAGTAAAAGATGGACAAAGTGTTGAGGCTGGAGAGCGCATCACTGATGGTCCATTAGATCCAAAAGAGCTAATGCAGATCAAAGGTATTCGTGAGACACAGCAATATCTCGTTGAAGAAGTGCAAAAGGTGTATCGCGATCAAGGTGTGGCGATTCACGATAAGCACATCGAGTTGATCGTTCGTCAAATGACGCGACGCATCAGCGTTCAAGAGCCAGGCGAGACTCATTTCTTGCCAGGTCATCTTGCGGACTCAAAAGTTTTCCGTGATGTCAACCGAGCAATCGTAGAAGAAGGCAAGAAGCCAGCCGAGGGTCGCCCGGTATTGATGGGTATCACCAAGGCTTCGCTTGCAACCGAATCATGGTTGTCGGCAGCATCCTTCCAAGAAACAACTCGTGTGCTCACTGAGGCAGCAATTGACGGCAAGTCAGATCATTTGGTTGGCCTCAAAGAAAACATCATCATCGGTAAATTGATCCCAGCCGGAACAGGTATGGATCGTTACAACTTGTTTGATGTCAGCGCGCCAGATTATGTGCCGATGGCTTATTACTCAAGCGATGATGAGGCCGATCCGGCCGCATACTTGGCGGGATTGCAAGGCACATATGTCGCCGACGATCAATCGCAAGATTCAGCCCAAGTGATTGAGCCTGTTGCTAGCGAAATTGCTGAACCAGCAAGCGCTGTGACTGGCCGTGACACGGATCTTGTTAATGGATTTGATGATCGCCCAGACGACGAGATTGCTCAATAATAAAATCTGACTAAACAAATTATGTCTGAGTTCGACAAATTTGCTGGTAACTATCAAGAGTCATTGCGCAAGGGTCTTGCGCTGACTCGAACTAGCGACGAGTATCAGGCCGAATACAAAGTTGATTTATTAAAGCGATATGCAATTGATGATGCCGCGAACGTAAACATCCTTGACTTCGGCTGCGGCGTTGGGTTGTCTGTGCCATATTTGCTGAGCAGATTTGCGAAGTCGAAAGTCTTTGTGACTGATGTTTCGCAAGTCTCGTTAGATGTCGTTCGCGCGAAATTCGCGAAAGTGACGATTATTGACTCGGTGGTAAACACGGCCGAAAAATTTGATGCAATATATATGTCAACTGTGCTGCACCACATCACAAGTGCGCAGCGTGTCGAAATCCTTGAAAACCTGAGGACAAAACTTAAGCCGCAGGGCTGTCTTTTTGTTGTTGAACACAATACTTATAACCCGGTAACACAAAGGATTGTTTCGACTTGCCCGATGGATATCAACGCCGAATTGATTTCAATGCGCAATATCAAAAGGCTGTTGACCCAAGATTGTGGCTATCAAATTCGCGATACTGGCTATTGCTCGTTCTTTCCACAACCGCTTAAGGCGCTGGCAAAACTAGACGGGGTCTTAAAGCGGGTTCCTCTAGGTGGACAATATTTCGTTTTGGCGACCCCATAATCGGGGGCTTTACAGTTAAATAGCGCCAGACAGGTTGCCGAGATGCGCCGATAAACCGTAGTATTCACTGTCCCGTTTGCGGGTGATTTTAAATAAGTAGTTTTCCGTACAAGCAATATAAACAAAGGTCGTTTGCGTGCCCACAATTCAACAGTTGATCCGTCAGGGTCGAAGCTCAAAGTCTTCAAAGACTAAGACTCCGGCGCTCAAGGGTTCACCTCAACGCCGTGGAGTATGCACGCGTGTTTTTACAACTACACCAAAGAAACCAAACTCTGCATTGCGCAAAGTTGCTCGTGTTCGTCTTACTAGTGGCGTAGAAATTACTGCTTACATTCCTGGCGAAGGGCACAACTTGCAAGAGCACTCAATCGTGCTTGTGCGTGGTGGTCGTGTTCGTGATCTTCCAGGCGTTCGTTACAAAGTTATTCGTGGCGCACTTGATGCCGCCGGAGTTAAAGACCGCAAGCAATCTCGTAGCCGTTACGGCGCGAAGAAGAGCAAGTAAGGGTTTATATATGCCACGTAAAGGTCCAGTAGCCCGACGCGAGTTCGCAGCAGATCCTGTTTATCGATCGTCACTTGTAACTCAGATCGTCAACAAAGTTATGTTGCACGGCAAGAAGAGCATCGCCGAATCAATCGTCTATGACGCAATGAAAGTAATGGAAGCAAAAATGGGCGCTGAGCCATTGACCGCAGTAAAGCGTGCAGTCGACAATGTTAAGCCGCCGTTAGAAGTTCGCAGTCGCCGTGTTGGTGGAGCGACTTATCAAGTTCCAGTTGAAGTGCGACCTCGTCGGGCAACAACTTTGGCGATTCGTTGGATCGTAGAAAACGCGCGCAGTCGTCGCGAAAAAACAATGGCTGAATGTCTCGCTAGCGAATTGATGGACGCGTCCAATGGACTCGGCGCATCAATGAAGAAGCGCGAAGATATGCAAAAAATGGCGGAGTCGAACAAAGCGTTCGCTCACTACCGCTGGTAA